>DKLU01000226.1 GCA_002455915.1 Chryseobacterium sp. UBA6632 | reverse complement strand
CTTATTTTCCTCATCAATATCAAGATTATCGATATTGTGGGATTCTAATAATTCTTCATCTAAAAAATCTTCGTTATCTTCTGACATTATATTATTCTTTTATACAAAAGGCTTCAACATAATTAAAGTTGAAGCCCATATTCTTTATAATAAGTGTGTATTATTCTACAACTACTTTCTTAGCTTTTGGCTTTTCTGCAGGTTGAGTCGTTGCAGGTTTGCTATTACTTCCTGAATTTGATGTAGCTGGTTTAGGTTTATTCTCCGAAGAAGAAGTTGCTGGCTTGGATGCCGAACTTACAGGTTTCGGAGTTGTTTCAGTTTTTACGGGTTCCGGCTTAGGCACTTCTCTCTTTGGTGCAGGCGGAGCTTCGTAAACAGGCTCAGGATGCATAGGAATTTCTTCATACTGCACCGGAGGCAACGCTGTATCTACTTTCATACGATACATAGAATTCAGCTGATTAATTTTAGCCTGTAATTCCGCAGGAGTTTTCTTACTCGCCCAAAGATCCATCTGCATTCCCTGATCTCTCACATCTCCCGACGCAGGATCCTGATAATAAATAATATCAGACTCATCTTTTCCGCCATCTTCGTGATCTACCAATCCTACTTCAAACAAGCTTCTTGCAATTACCGCTCTTGCTTCTTTTACCGTAAGACCAACAACATTAGGAATAGAAATATTTCTCATAGGTCCCGAACCTACCACAACATCAATGGTAGAGAATCTAGGAATCAAAGTTCCCGGTTTCACAGCATTTCCTTTGAATAACATTCTGATGATCGCATCTTTCTGAATACTTGGTTCAAAAATCGTATCCCCTACTTTCAGACCAACCTGGCCAATTCTTTGGAAGGCCAATCCTGAATATTTATTAATAACATCAGGAACCGCAACCGGTGCCCATGTTCTAGGATTAACTCTTAACTGAATAGCTCTTCCATCTTTTACACGAGAGCCAGCAGAAGGAGACATTTTCAAAACTTGAAAAGGTCTATATTTAGGATCATAAGTAGCACTATCTACTTCATATTCTAATCCTACATCTTCTAATATTTTAACTGCATCATATACAGATTTATTTACAACATTCGGCACCGGAGTTTCCTGACCATGTTTTGTATGGACCTCCAACCAACGAAATGTAAGCCAAACCAACCCCACGAAAACCCCGATGGCTACAACTAAGTTCAGTAAAACTTTCCAATTGAAAAGTGATTTAAGCATACTTAAAAATACTTTAATTATAACGGCAAATATAGCTAATAATTTTAGAATGTGCTTTTTATTTAACACATTTCATTTCCTATTTTAAAATTTCGGAATTTCCAGTATTGCATTATATAAAATGATTAAATTTGCCTTAATTGATACTATATGGTTATGAGCAAAAAAAGTGTTGCCGTAGTAATGGGAGGCTATTCAGACGAATATGTGGTGTCCCTGAAAAGCGGTCAATTAATCTATGATTCTTTAGACAGAGATCTGTATAATGTATATAAAGTAGTCATCCTGAAAGACGAGTGGTATTTTTTAGGTGAAAACGATCAAAAATATGCCATTAATAAAGGAGATTTTTCGGTAACTTTAGATAATGGTAAAACGTTAAAATTCGATGTTTGCTTTAATATTATCCACGGAACTCCGGGAGAAAACGGAATTCTTCAAGCCTATTGGGATGCCATCGGACAAAAATATACAGGATGCGATTTTTACCAGAGTGCTTTAACCTTCAATAAAAAAGATACATTAGCGGTATTGTCAAAATACGGAATTCCTTCTGCAAAAAGCGTGTATTTGAGAAAAGGTGAAGAGATAAATACAGATGAAATTATCGAAAACCTTGGATTGCCGGTTTTTGTAAAACCCAATCAATCGGGTTCATCTTTGGGAATTTCAAAAGTAAAAGAAAAATCTGAATTACTGGCCGCGACTGAAGTTGCCTTCAAAGAAGATGACGAAATTTTAATTGAAAGTTTCTTAGACGGAATGGAAGTTTCCGTAGGTGTAATCGATTATAAAGGTGAAACTATTGTCTTGGGAATCACAGAAATTGTTCCTCAAAATGAATTTTTCGATTATGAAGCAAAATACGAAGGAGCTTCTGAAGAAATTACCCCTGCAAGAATCGATGATGAAACAAGAATTCGTGTAGAAGAAATCTCCAAAAGAGCCTATAATTCTCTTGGAATGAGCGGATTTTCAAGAAGTGAATTTATCTTGATGAATGGAATTCCTTATATGTTGGAAATGAATACCAACCCTGGTTTTTCTCCGGCAAGTATTCTTCCGCAACAGGCAAAAATTTACGGAATTTCTATTACCGACCTTTGTGGAAACGAGGTTGAAAAAGCGTTAAACAAAAAATAATTTTTAAAAGTTAGAGATTAGAAGTTAGATTTTACACAAAATTCATAACTCAAAAACTCTTAATTTATAACTTTATAAGATATGAAAATTGCTGTTTTCCCGGGTTCATTCGATCCCATTACTTTAGGTCATTATGATATTATCGAAAGAGCAGCGCCTCTTTTTGATAAACTAATTATCGCCATCGGACAAAATTCTCAAAAAAAATATATGTTCCCTTTGGAAAAAAGAATGGAGTTTATTCAAAATTCTGTTGCCGAATTTCCAAATGTGGAAGTTGATTATTTTGAAGGCTTAACGGTAGATTACTGTTTTGAAAAAAATGCACAGTACATCATCCGCGGTCTTAGAAATCCGGCTGATTTTGAATTTGAAAAAGCCATTGCCCATACCAACAGAACGTTAGCTCATAAAAAACTGGAAACCGTATTTTTATTAACCTCATCCGGAAAATCTTTCATCAGCAGCAGCATTGTGAGAGAAATTTTAAACCACGGAGGTGAATATGAATTATTGGTTCCGGATTCAGTTCGTGTTGAGAAAAAAGTAAAATAATTGATAACCGATAAATGATGATTGATAAAATGACAGACAATTTACAAACAAGGAAATCACTTATTAATTATCATTTATCATCTATAAACCATGCACGAACAGTTCAATTTTGCCATAGAAGTTCTTGGAACTATTTCCTTCTCGATGTCAGGAAGTTTTGCAGCGATGCAAAAACGTCTTGATCCGTTTGGGGTGCTTATTATTGCCTTTGTAACTTCTGTGGGCGGCGGAACGGTAAGAGATCTTTTATTGGATATTCCTGTTTTCTGGATGCATGATCTGCTAACCTGTGCTGTTATTATTCTAACCAGTATCTTCACCATGATTTTTAAATCTTTTGAGAAAAATTTTCAGGTGACTTTATTTATTTTTGATAGTTTCGGGCTGGGATTATTTACCATTATCGGAATTCAAAAAGGATTGAATGCCGATATCCATCCTTTAATATGTATTGGTTTGGGGACGATAACGGGATGTTTCGGAGGTATTATTCGGGATATTTTGTTGAATAGAATTCCGTTGATTTTCAGAAAAGAAATTTACGCAACAGCTTGTATTGTGGGCGGATCTTCCTTTTTATTATTAACGAAATTCTCAAATCTTTCCTACACAGTGATACAGATTTTCACCATTTTACTGATCGTTGCCATCCGGACATTTGCAGTGAAATACCATTGGCAAATCCCAAAATTCTACGGTTACGAGCATAATAATTCTGAAATGTAATTTTAAACTTAACCATTAAGATTTACTTAAGAAATTAAGAATATTTAAGTTGCTTTACAAATTAACTTAACTCCTTAAGTAAATCTTAATGTTTCAAAAATAAAAAATGCACCTGATTTTTCAAGTGCATTTATATTTTTAGTTCAAAACTCTCAATTAAAAGAATTTCCCTCTGTTTCTCATATTCGGGTTGTGCATATGTTTCTGCATCGTTGGCATTTTCAACTGATCTTTCATCATTTTGATTTGATCAGTCATCATTCCCGCGCTGTCCAATCTTTTCGCTTCTTCCAACAATTTCTGACCTTCCTGCTTTCTTCCTTTTGAAATTGCGGCTGCCGCAAGATTTAATGTTGCCATCGCTCTGTCATGCTTCATGTTCAAACCATATTCCAACGCTTTTTTCATTAATGGTTCAACTTTCGTAGGATGATCTTGTGCCTGAGTTAGCCCCAACAAATAATGAAAATATCCATACTGAGATTTATGAAGCTGAGCTTGGTAATTGGTAATTTTCGTTAACCATTCCGCTGCCTTTTCCATATTTTGTTTTCTCAACTGCCAGAAAGCCAAAAGAATATATTCATTTTTAAAGAAAAGTAAAATTGGCGATGATGCTAAAAGGAAAATAACAATACCCCATCCTAAGCTCCTTGTGAAGATCATCATATAAAGTCCTAAAAGTATAAGAACCGCTGCAATTACAATTTTTATGTATTTATTCATTATTAAATTTTAGAAGTGCAAAGATAAGAAATTTAAGATTCTTAGTTTATGGTTCACGGTCTAAAGTTTAATGTTCTTCAACTTTGAACTAAAAACTTTAAACATTAAATTTTTTCATAAGTTTGAAAATAAAAATCATATTGGTTTTTTTCATCTTTTTCGTGGAAAACTTCATTCGTTTTCTTCCAGATTTTCGCGTCGATTTTCGGAAAATAAGTATCTGCTTCCAAATCCGCTTTTACTAAAGTGACTTCTAATTTATCCACAATCTCCATCGTTTGTTGATAAATATTTCCTCCACCAATTACGAAAACTTCTTCATCAATCTTTTTAGCAAATTTTAGAGCTTCTTTTAAACTCCCAACGATAAGAATCCCTTCTTCAAACCAGTCTTTTTTTCTGGAAACAACAATATTGGTTCTGTTAGGAAGCGGTTTGCCGATACTCTCAAAAGTTTTTCTCCCCATGATGATCGGATGTCCCGAAGTAAGGTCTTTAAAATGTTTTAAATCTTTCGGAAGATGCCAAAGCAACTGATTGTTGAAACCAATTTCATTTTTCTCTCCCATTGCCACCACGATTGTTGTCATTCAAATAATTTTCTGCAAAATTAGCACATAATTTGTATATTTGATTAGCACAAGAAATTAAAAATTTAAACTATGAAAAACAAGGGCTGTTTGAGCGCCGGAACCATCGGCATTGCTCTTCTTATTATTGTTGCCTTACTATTCTTCTGGGGAAAAAGTGGCTATAACAATTTTGTCACCAAAGAACAGAATGTCAATACAAAATGGTCTAACGTAGAAACCGTATATCAAAAAAGAGCCAACCTTATTCCGAATCTGGAAAGAACAGTAAAAGCCTATTCAAAATTTGAACAGGAAACTTTAACGAAAGTTGTCGAAGCGCGTTCTAAAGCAAGTTCTGTAAATGTAGACCCTACCAATATGACGGAGCAGGATATTGCAAGATTCCAAGCAGCGCAAGGAGAATTATCCGGAGCTTTAAACAGATTGATGGTGGTTGTTGAAAAATATCCTGATCTAAAAGCAGATCAACAGTATATCAATTTCCAAAGAGAATATATTGCGATTGAAAATAGCATCAGAACAGAAACGGTATATTATAACGGAGCTGTTCAGGATTATAATACTTCGATCAAAACTTTCCCAAATAATATTTTGGCGAATTTTACCAACTTTAAAGAAAAACCTTTATTCAAAGCCGAAGCAGGAGCCAATAAAGCCCCTGAAGTATTCTCAGAATAATGAACAACAGATTTTTGACAAATCAGCAGATAGCTTCCCTTGTGGAAGCTATTCAATCCGCAGAGGAACATTCTTCAGGCGAAATAAGAGTGCATATTGATTCTAATACGGAAAATGACAATGCTAAAACGGCATTTGAAGTTTTCAAAGAGCTCTGCATGAATAAAACAGCTGAAAGAAATGCCGTTCTTTTTCATGTTAATTTTGATCAAAAATACCTTACCATTATTGGTGATGTGGGAATTCATGAAAAAGTAAATCAATCGTACTGGGATCACCTGCACGATTATATTACGGCTGAATTTGCCAAAGGAAATTACTACAAGGCTTTAAAAAGCGGAATTCTGGAAACAGGGCTTGAACTTAAAAAACATTTTCCTGTAAACGGAGAAAATCCCAATCAATTATCTAATGAAATTACGTTCTCTTAAAATAGTATTTTCATTTTTACTCGTATGCTTTTACAATTTTGTATCAGCACAATACAAGATTCCAAACAAACCGAAAATTCTTTATCCAGTTTATGATGAATCCGGAATTCTTTCAAAACAAGAAACAGATGCTTTAAACAATAAACTGATCAAATTTGCAGATTCTACTTCAACAGAAATTGAAGTGATTATTATTCCTTCAACCAAAGGAGAAGATGTTAATTTTTTAGCCACCATGTTTGGTGAAAAATGGGGCATCGGAAAAAAAGGAGTCGACAACGGAATTGTTTTCCTGATCGCGACACAGGATTACACCATGTCTATTCAGCCAGGAAGAGCCGTTGAGCCATATTTAACCGCTTCGGTTGCCGGACAGATTTTAGATTACATCGTTACTCCACACTTTAAACAAGGCAGATGGTACGAAGGAATCAATCGCGGAACTTCAACAATGATGGAAGCCGTTCAGGGGAAATTCAAACCTATCGAAAACCCTGATTCCGGTGGCAACGGAAATATTTTAAAAACAATTCTTATAGCATTTATTATTTTTATCATCATCATTATTATTTTTAGAAACAGAGGCGGTGGAAATGGCGGTGGTAATGACGACGATGATGTTATCATCAGCAGACGAGGTCGCAGAAATTATCCCGGAGGATTTTTTCCTTTTCCAGGCAGCTT
>DKLU01000348.1 GCA_002455915.1 Chryseobacterium sp. UBA6632 | reverse complement strand
ATAGTTGATAGTTGATAGTTCAAAATTAAACAATCAAAAATTCAATACCGTCCTATCACAATATTTTTAAATTTTTATTTTTTTCATGAAAATAGTAACATCTCCTGCGAAATTAATGAACGTAGAAAATTCAACAGATCTGTTTAAAACAACAACTCCGAAATTCATTGAGCAAGCAGAATATATTCAAACCTACTTAAAAGAAAAATCACCAAAATATCTTTCCGAATTAATGGAGATTTCGCCGAAATTGGCAGACGAAAACTGGGAAAGAAACCAAAAATGGAAATCTAAACCTACTGCAAAAGAATCAGCTCCGGCAATGTATGCCTTTACCGGAGAGGTTTACAGAGGTTTAGATGCAAAAACGTTAGATCAAAACGCAGTAGATTATCTTCAAAAAAATTACAGAATGCTTTCCGGATTATATGGTTTGCTGAAGCCTTCTGATAAAGTGATGCTTTACCGCCTTGAAATGGGAAGACCTTTCCAGTTTGATGAATACAAAAATCTGTATGAATTCTGGAGAGAAAGAATTACTGAACAGCTTAATTCCGAGATGAAGAAAAATGAAATTCTTTTAAATCTTGGAAGTAATGAATATTTTAAAGTGATCGACCGTAAGAAACTCAACCACACCGTTATCGATTTTGATTTTTATGAATTAAGAGAAGGAAAGCTGAAAACTATTGTTGTCTACACAAAGCACGCGAGAGGTTTGGTTGTGAGATTTTGTGCAGAAAATAATGCTCAGACATTAGACGACGTAAAAGCTTTCAATTATGAAGGATACAGAATTGACGAGGAAAAATCGACAGATACAAAACTGGTTTTTACAAGATAAATGACGATTTCAGAACTTAAAAAATATTTTTCAGAAAATCTGAAAGAAATCTACACCGAATCTGAAAGTGGATTTATCTTTCAGGGTTTTGCGGAACATATTCTGGCTATCAATAGCATTCAGCTAAGACAGTTGGCGGATCAGGAAATTAATTTGGAGAATGAAGAAAAATTCCTTCATATTATTTCAGAATTACAAACAGGAAAACCCTATTTACAGATTTTAGGCGAAACTGAATTCTACGGAATGAAGTTTTTTGTGAATGAAAACGTTTTGATTCCCCGCCCTGAAACAGAGGAATTGTTGGAATTAGCAATACAAAAAATAAAAACTTCGGAAAATTATCAAACGCTAAGACTCTCAAACGCTCCCATTAAAATCCTCGACATTGGAACCGGCAGCGGTGTCATTCCTTTAGTTTTAAAAAAATATTTTCCTCAGGCTGAAGTTACTTCTATTGATTTTTCAGAAAAAGCATTAGAAACTGCAAAAAAAAATGCAGCATTTCATCGACTTGAAGTTAATTTCATCCATGCAGATTATCTGAATTATGACCTGAATGAAAATTTTGATGTCATCATTTCCAATCCACCATATATTGGCATTGATGAAGAAGAGGAAATCGCAGATTCAGTAAAGGAATTTGAGCCGAAGATGGCACTCTTCTCTCCTACTTCCGATACCTTAATTTTTTATAGGAAAATTGCAAATGATGCTGAAAAATTTCTAAATAAAAATGGATTATTATTTCTGGAAATAAACCAAAAATTAGGCTCAGAAACCGCTGATCTTTATACCGAAAAGCTCGCAGAAGTTCAGTTAATTAAAGATTTATCTGGAAATGATCGATTTATTTTTGGTCTGAAATAAATCGATCATTCGTTTGCTTTTAATCCAAATGAAAAACTTCCTGCAGAAGAACCGTTTTTGGTGAATGATCGGCGTTGGTTTCCATAAGATCTGCCATATAACTCCACCATTTTTTCACAATTTCAGTATTACCTAAATCCTGCGAACCAGAACCCTCCGAAATGGTTTGATGGGCAAATAAAATATTCGTGTCTTTATCCCAATATATTGTATAATCGGCAATGCCAGAATCTTTTAACAACGCTTTTAATTCCGGCCAAATCTCGCTGTGTCTTTTTTCATATTCTTCTTCAAAGCCAGGTTTTAAAAACATTTTAAATGATATTCTTTTTTTCATATTTAATTATTTTCAGCAATCAATGTTAAGAATTATTTTGAAAAATTATAATTCTCGACTAAAGTACTATTTACTTTTTATAAAATTAATAAAAATCTAAAACGTTATTTTGTTATTTCTTATCTCAAAAATCATTTTAGCAATATAATTCAGCAGAGATATTTTAAGAAAAAACGTAAGGTTATACGATTAAGGAATTTTCAACATAATCTCACAAAGCCTTTTAAATAAATGATTTATAAAGAAATTTAACACTAAATTCACATCAAAATGATTTATGTTAATTATTTATATATATTTGTGTGTAATCGATTACATTTTATCAAATTAATTTTAAAACTAAACTAATTTTATCTAATCATGAAAAGTACACTATCTTTTTTCGTGCTTATATTCGGTAGTATTCTACTGAAAGCACAAGTGACGATTACTCAGGCAACTGGCTGGCTGGAAACAGCTTACGTAAAATGGAATCCTGTAAACGGAGCCGACAGTTATAAAGTATATTATTCAGGCAATGGCGTAACGGACAAAATTATTGATAATCAACTCATAAGAAGCTACGGCTCGTATTTCAGAGCTGATATTCTGGGATTGAGCCCCGGCAATTACACCATAAAAGTTGTTCCGGTAACGAATAATGTTGAAGGAACGGCAACTGTTTCCAATTCTGTAACTGTACTTCCACAAGACAGAACGGGTTTTGCCCACAGCAATGGAAGAATTCCGGGGGCTTATAATCTGGATGGAACGTTAAAAGCCAATGCTGTAGTAATTTATGTGACTCAAAATACAAAAAACACGGTTTCTCTCAATGTCACGGGAGCCAATTCAAACCCTTGTGTTGGTCTTCAAACCATATTGGATGGATTCAAAAAAGGAAATGATACCCGCCCTTTAGCCGTAAGATTCATCGGAAATATCACAGACCCCAATTACTTATTAAATGGAGATATTGTGGTAGAAAATAAAAATATTGCAGCAAGTTCGATTACTCTGGAAGGTGTAGGATCTGATGCTGTGGCCAACGGATGGGGAATCAGGCTTAAAAATGCGACTAATATCGAGGTGAGAAACCTTGGTTTCATGCTTACCGATGCGGCAGAAGGTGACAACCTGAGTTTACAGCAAAACAACAGTTATGTTTGGGCTCACAATTGTGATCTTTTTTACGGAAAACCGGGCGGTGATGCCGATCAGGCAAAAGGAGACGGCGCTTTAGATGCTAAAAAATCTACGTATGTCACTTTTTCTTACAATCATTTTTGGGACAATGGAAAAAGCTGTCTTTTGGGTTTAAGCGAAGGCACAACTTCAGGATTGTATATTACCTATCATCATAACTGGTTTGATCATTCTGATTCCAGGCATCCAAGGGTGAGATATTATTCAGCGCATGTTTACAATAATTATTATGACGGAAATTCAAAATATGGAGTGGGTTCCACCATGGGTTCCTCTGTTTTTGTAGAAGGAAATTATTTCAGAAACTGTAAATATCCGATGCTAACCTCAAAACAGGGAACGGATGTAGCGAACGGCTCAACAGGAACTTTTTCTGGTGAAAACGGTGGTGTGGTAAAGGCTTTCAATAATTACATGATTGGTCAGAATGCTTTTGTTCCTTACAATTCAAGCTCAGCTGCAAGTCATTTTGATGCGTATGTTGCCTCTTCAAGAAATGAAGTTTTAGGAAGCAGTATCAAGGCGTTACAAGGAAACGGAACGTATAATAATTTTGATACGGATGCTTCGCTTTACGTTAATTCTTTAGTTCCGGATTCTCCCACCATCGCAAGAGATAAAACCATGCAATATTCGGGAAGAGTTTCGGGTGGCGATATCAGCTGGACTTTCAGTAATGCCAATGATGATACTTCCGATGCTGTGAATACAGGTTTAATGGCCGTTTTACAAGGATATACTTCTTCTCTTGTATCGGTTCAGGGTGAAACATCGGCTCCGGTAAGTTCTCAGACATTAACGATTGCTTCCAACAACGAGCAAAACGTAAGCTCAGGAAGCGCCATCTCTCCAATGATCTTCACCTGGGGAGGAACTGCAACCGATGCTAATGTAACAGGACTTCCGGCTTCAGGAATCAGTTTCGTGAAAAATTCGGCTAATAAAACCATTACTGTTTCAGGAATTCCGACATCTGATGTTGACTTTACCATCACAACAACTGGAAGTTCAGGAAATCCGGTTTCGGGAACGGGAAGTATTACGGTAACATCTACAGGGACGAATCCTCAAGGAAATGAAATTCATAATTTTACAGCTTCCAATCTCAGCAGTTCTTTCTACAGCTTTACGTCTGCCAATATGAATTCAACGGACGGTTCTGCAAATTATGATGGTTTAACTTTAACCAAAAGATTAAAAATAGAATCGTCGACAGCCATTAATTTTACAACGACAGCTTCTTCAGCTTTGACTTTGGTTTTTGACCCAACATTCAGCGGAACCATAAAAGTAGATAATGTGTCTTACACGGCTTCATCGGGTATTGTGAATATTCCTAATCTGAATGCAGGAAACCATTCGATTACTAAAGGAAGTGTTGCCAATTTGTTTTATATTAAAACTCAATATGCATCATCAATCGTGTTGGCGACAAAAGAAACTTCTATGGAAAAGGTTAAAATTCATCCAAATCCTGTGGAAACTTTCTTTACAATTTCAACTTCAGGAAAAGAAGATATTGAGCAAATTATTATCACCAATTCAATGGGAGAAATGGTGAAAAACATCAGAGGAAATACAAAAACCATCAGCATGGAAGGCATGATGAGCGGAATTTATTTCCTTCAAATTAAAACTAACAAAGGAATTATTCAGCAAAAAATTATTAAAAAATAATCTTCATATCTAAATTTAGACTTCATAACCGTCTCAGATTTTGGGGCGGTTTTTTATTTAAATTAAAACACAAAAAAACCAATGCCTAAGACATTGGTTCGTATTTTTTCAATTAAATATTTGTTTTATCTAATTTTTTTCTTAACGAAAATCTGGTAGCCTAAATAAATTAAAGGTAACGCCATAATTC
>DKLU01000180.1 GCA_002455915.1 Chryseobacterium sp. UBA6632 | reverse complement strand
ATATTAATTTCAATCGTATCATCCACCAAAGGATAAACATATACCGATACGAAACTCGTGTGACGCTTCGCATTAGAATCGAAAGGAGAAATCCTCACTAATCGGTGTACCCCGTTTTCACCTCTTAAATAACCGAAAGCAAATTCACCTTCAATTTCAAGCGTTACGGTTTTTACTCCGGCAACATCACCTTCTTGGAAGTTCAGTTCACGGATTTTATACCCTTGCTTTTCAGCCCACATGGTGTACATTCTCATCAACATAGAAGCCCAGTCACAACTTTCTGTACCGCCTGCTCCAGCTGTAATTTGTAATACCGCAGAAAGTTCGTCACCTTCGTTGGAAAGCATATTTTTAAACTCAAGGTCTTCGATTTTTTCGACTAATTGAGGGAATGTTTCATCCAGTTCTTTTTCAGAATCAGAATCTTCTTTAGCAAAATCTACCAAAACTTGTAAATCTTCAAACTGAGTATGGATTTCATCGTAGGCTTCCACCCATTTTTTCTTAGAACGAAGCTGCTTTAGAAATGCTTCTGCCGTTTTAGGATTATCCCAAAACTCAGGTGCAGCCGTTTTCTCATCATCATTGGCAATTTCTATCTTCTTTTTTTCGATCTGAAGATATTTATATAGGTCTTCAATTCTTGATTGAATTTCTTTTATCTGGTCGTTGTTGATCACGAATATGTAATTTTCTGCAAAAATACGGATAAAATTATGAGTAAGGAATAGTTGATTTTAGGAATATCTTTAACTCTTAATTTAGAAAAATTTAATACTAGCAATGTTATATGTTATAATGAGTCTATCGAACTATCGAAGAACTATGTACCCTTGACAGTTTCAAACTCAACAGTGGTTTACAACTAATGAGAATCCTTAATCATCAACCATAAAAAAGCTTCGCTACATTCAACAAACTAATAGTTATATTAAATATAGCGAAGCATTATATGATAGAAAGCTTAGTTATCAAGCTCAAACCCTAAAACCCTCCGACTCTCAAATTCTCCAACTCAAAAATCCAACTCAAATTACCTTTCCAGCGTAAAATTAGAGATCACTTTCGGGCGTTCTGTTTCGTTGGCCACTTTCCATGACGTACGGTACATCCATTCCGTCATTTTGTAAAGCTTTTTACAATTGATGTTTTCAGACTCGTCTTGCGGCGTGTGATACTGGTCGTGCAAAACGCTCGTGAAAAATACCGCAGGAATTCCTGCTTTTGCATACGGAAGGTGGTCGCTTCGGAAATAGAAATATTCTGCGTGTTTCGGCGAATCCCAGTCTTTCAGATAGGTGAATTTCGTGCTTTCGTCGTTCGCATCTTCTGCCATTTTCACCAACTCCTCAGAGTTTTTATGCGGAGCATTTCCTCCTAATAAAGCGGCTTCATTGTTATCATTTCTTCCGATCATATCGCCATTCAGAACAGCAACAATACTTTCCTTCGGAACTACAGGATGTGCTGCATGCCATCTCGAGCCCAAAAGACCTCTTTCTTCAGCACCGTGAAACACAAACAGAACACTACGTTTTCCCGGTTGTTTTTTATACGCCCTCGCCATTGCCAACATCGCTACACAAGTACTTGCGTTATCGTCTGCTCCATTGTAGATAGTATCGTTTTTCACAGGATGTCTGATACCATCGTGATCCTGGTGACCGCTTAGCAGCACATATTCGTTTTTCAGTTTTGGATCTGTACCGTCAATTTTCCCGATTACGTTTACTGACGGATATTTATAAGTTTCCGTGATAAGATTTAATGAAACTTTAGGATTATTCTTTACCCAGTTTGCATTTTCTCTCTTAATCCATAAAACCGGAATATTATTCGTTACTTTTTCTCTTAAACCTTCTCCGCCGTAAGCTCCTCTTGTCATTTGCGGAAGTACTTCAACCCAGCTTTTATCGGAAGTATCGTCTGTAATGAAAATAATACCTTTAGCTCCCAATTCGAAAGCTTTGTTGTAATATTTCGTTCTTACAAACCCCGGATATCTTCTTACGAAAAGCGTCATATCTTTTTCGATATTTTTATCGGAAGCGTTTATCGCAAGTATTTTTCCTTTGATGTTTAGTTTTGAAAGATCATCCGGTTCAGCATTTCCTGCGTATACAATTTCTGTATCGATATTCGCATTTACAGGTTCTGCCACCAAAAAGTCTTTCCATAATTTCAACTGATTATCTCCTAACTTCAATGTACTTTGCGGCACCACCTGATGTCTGTACATATCAAAAAACTGGAAGAAAGTTCCGTTGTCCCCCGCGGGTTTCATTCCTGCTTCTTTCGCTTTGTCGGCCAACCACATCGATACCTTTAGTTCGTATAAAGTTCCTGCTTCACGTCCCCAAAACTGGTCGGCAGCCATTTCGTACATATCTTTTCTAAGATCTGTCTCTTTGATCGCCGAAACCAATGGTTTTTTGTAGTTTTGTGCGTTGCCGACACTGAAAATCAGTACACTCAGTATTGATAATAAATAGTTTCTGTTCATAGCCTCTTCATTTAATTTAAATTCGTCAGTTTATCAGAGAATTGTTTTGAAAATTCTACACGGTCTTCTTCAAGCTTTTCCGGTGTAGAAGGCAAAATATAATTGAAAAGTATTTTGTCTTCGTTGTCTAAAAAGATGATCTCCTTTTCATTTCCGTCCATCATTTGGGCAAAAATCTCCCACATCGAGGTATCTTTTAATTTTAATAATTCAAAAAACTGATCTGCTTTTATTTCTATTCTCTGCATGATTAAAAATCTAATAATTTTAATTTAAACTGAATGGCAAAATTTTGCTTAAAATTCGGTGTAGTGTAATACCCAACTCTATAAAATAATCCTAAATTGAAATAGCTTGAAAGGAAATTATTCCATTCCAAACCAACTTCCTGATACAAATGATCGAGCTTTCGGAATCTGAAATCATGATATTCCGGATGCTTCATATCTCCGATGGTTCCTCTTAATACGAAATCGAAACTTGAAACATTCTGCCCAAAACTTTTGAAATATACCGGAAGCTTATGCGTAAGATAATAGGCTACAAATTTATCATTATAATATTTACCGCCTTCCAATGTGGCAAAACCAAGGTAAGACGTAAGGTTGAAGTTGAAATCTTTTCGTGGGGAAGCCAACCCGTTCATCGTGAAATTTTTCCAGATCGGAGCTTCACCTAACATAATTCCGCCATACAATCTGAAACCTGTGGTTCCCAATTTTGTTTTAAAATTATGAAGGAAAAGCATATCGAAACGAGTATAATCAAAATCTCCACCGAACATTTTATAACTCTGTTCGTAATTAAGATATATTTCAGGAAATTTTTGATCGATCAGCGATTTTCCCTGTGGTGTCATAATATTGGTAGAATTCGGAGAATATTTCAGCGTAACCAGCGTGTTGAAATTTTCAAAAGAGGCGCCGCTGTTTCTGAAACTATAATCAAATTTTGCTTCTTCACGGTTTCTTCTGGCATTCAAAACCACCGTGAGCGCATTCGTTAAATCATTATTGTATGATACAGAAACCCCTCGAAAATGATAATATCTATCGTTATTGATATTATTCCCGTAATTAGAAGTACGCATCTTAAAGCTCCACAACTTTCTGTAAAACTCGCCGGAAGCGGTTACATCGTCGTAATGTTCAATTCTGAAATACGAATTTTTATCTAAAGTCGTTTTAATATCCAGTCCGAGCCCATATTTCCATCGGTCATCTTTAAAACCATAGGCAAAATAATAATCAGGTGAGAAATAAGGATTAAAATTTTCGTTCAATTTCGCTTTCAAACCTACTCTGAAACCTTCATACAAATTATAATTTACCACCTCATCAATGGCAAAATCTAAGCTTCCCACACGAATGGCTCCATTCAGTAAACCTGATAAAACCTGTGCTTTTCTGTCGATATTATATTTTTTTCCAAGGCTGTCGATGGTTTTGTAGGTATTTCGCTCTCGATCAGTTAGAGGATCGGTACGATAAAGATCCAGCTTTTTCCCATCTGCATTTTTTACGGTGAAAGTATAGCCTTTGAAGTCGTTTTTTTCTTCATCGATGGGCGAAACATAATCGAAATATCGCGAAGTCAGAAAAGCATAGGTTCCAAAACTGGTCTTGCTTTTTTTCTGCTCGGGATTTTCTTTATTGTCTTCCTGCATCGACATGTTGCTCATCTTCAGTTTTACCGTTTCCTGTGCCAAAAACCATTTATTATTGAAGAAAGTCCATGTGCTGGTGATGATGCCGTCGTTTTTATTTTTACTGAAATTTTCGATCTTTTTTACGCCGTAGGTTTCCGTATCTACATAAATAGCACCGTTGTATTTCCTTTGCTTGTTTGATTTTTTGTAATTGACTTCCCTGAAACGAATGACAAATGTTTTTCTGCCGTCCATTTCAATAGAATCGGTCAGATAAAAACGGTATAATCCTCTGTTTTCCTGTTTTAATTGATTCGGAACTTTATCTCTGTTGCTTTGCTGAAGCGCAATCATTTCATAAATAGGCTGCTTCAATCCTGAAATTCGATTATCAAGAATATTGATCTTTTCACCGTATTTTTTTGAGTATAAAAACTCCTGCGCTCTTTCCCAAAGAAATAGTTTACTTTTCTCGAAGATCTTTTTTGCCGAAATATTGTTTAATGAATCTTTTTCTCTTTTTTTCTTTAAAAGATTGGTATTGTCAAAGAATTTATTGAACTGTGAAATGCTGTCTTCATCAATATCAAGCGAAATTTTTTCGTAGGATTTATAGACGTAAGACTCTAAGCTTTTCGGAGAGTTTTCTTTGTAGTTTTTATTGACTTTTTTAAGGATTTCCAAGGCCCTCGGATCACTTTTATCCTCGATAACCACCGTTTCGATAGAGGTAATTTTCGATTGCGAAAAACCTAAAATAAAAGTGCAGAAGAGTATTAGCTGTAAAAACCTTTTCATTTTAAAAAACAACCTCAAAAGTACTAATATTTCTTTTGTTGGAAAAGTTTTGTTAATTGATATTAATGTGATTCGTAATTGGAATTATCTTTTAGCTTTAATAGAAAAACACCCCAAATTTTTCGAGAGTTTGTATTTGTTTTAATGTGAATTAGGAATTTCCGTCAGTTCGATTGTTTTTCGTAGCAAAGCGGAGAAAAATGTATCGAAAACTCGTGAGCCGAAGACTTGTTTTCTTTAAACATTAACTTCTCGATACACTACGCTTCGCTACGTTACTCGAAGTGACGACATGTGCTTTAAGATGATTTTTCAATATAATTTAAAGCACGCTGAAACGTATTTTTAACCCAACATTATCTTTAAATTGTGAGGTTTGATAATATCCCAATCGATAAGAAATTCCTACGCCGAAACTCGTTCCTAAAAATTTGTTCCAGATCAATCCGACTTCCTGGTAATAATGATCCAAGACGCGATATTCAAACTGATGATCGGTTCTGTTTTTCATATTTCCGATTCCAGCCTGATATTCAATCTCAATATTGGAATAATTTTTACCCAATGTTTTGAATCGGAAAGGCAGGTTTTGTGAAACTTTAAAAGCGACAAATTTATCAGCAAAGAAAGTTCCTGAAGGCATGGTTGCAAATGCTAAATTGTTGGGCGTATTAAGACTGGAATACCATTTGTCGGGGTTTGCATCGTTTTGTCCTGCAATCTCAAAATTTTTCCAAATGGGTGCGGTTCCCGAAGAAATACCTCCAAAAACTTTGATATTAGTATAACCCAACTTTGATCTGAATTGATGAATAATCAATGCATCGGCTCTGAAATAATCTAAATTTCCGCCTAAGGTTTCAAATCCTTTTTCAAAATTCATATACACTTGAGGAAAGCTTTTTTCATAGGTATATTTTCCGCTTGGCGTCATGATATTTTTATCGTTCGGAGAGAATTTAAATGATAATGTAGCGCTCGTATTATCGAATTGGTTTCCTAAATTTTTATATTGATAATCAAAAAGTGCCTCTTGTTTTTCTTTGTTAACTCCAATTTTCATGCTTAAAGAATTTGACAGATCATAAAGATAAGACGCTCCCCATTTCTGATTTTTATAGAAATTGGCATTGTGAAGATCAAGGTTAATATCATTTACTTTCATCATCATATCCCACATCGTATCGCTAAATCTTCCGGCTGCAAAAACATCGTCTACATAATCAATCCTGAAAACAGAAGTTCTTTTAGAAGAAAGTTTTACATCCAAACCTAAACCATATTTCCAGGTGTGATCTTTGAATCCATATCCGAAATATCCGTCAGGAGAAAATGTTTTGTTGAACTTCTCATTCAGTTTGATGCCTGCACCAAAACGAACACCTTGATATTTGTTGTAACTGAAAACTTTAGTAATATCAAAATCAATCATTTTATAACGAATATTTCCCCGCATCAATTGGGTTAAAAAGCCCAGCTTTTTTTCAAAATCATGTTTCTCTACAAAGCTGTCGATTTTCGTGTAGGTCGCGCTTTCTCTTGCGGTAAGACTGTCGGTTCTGTATTGTTGAAGCAGGCTTCCGTCTGAGTTTTTCATTTCCAGAGAATACCCTTTGAAGTCGGCTGCTTTTTGCTCTTCATTCAGATCAAAATCGAAGAAGCGGTTTTTTACGTAAAGATAATTTCCAAAGGTCTTGCGGTTGTATTTTTGCCTGTCGCTGAGATGTTGACCTTTCTTCAAAGTATCCGTTCTTACGCTATCTTTTTTAGAAGTATTAAAGGTTTGGTCGCCCATCTTCAACTTAATATCTTCATAATCCAGAAACCATTTTCCATTAATTGGTTTCCATACTGACACGATGTCGCCTTCGTTTCGTTTTTTGTTGGCACTTTCAAACTTTTTTAAGGCATAAGTCTCGGAATCTACATAAATTTTCCCATTAAATTTCCTTGGATTCTGTTTTTTCTTATCTTTAATTTCTTTAAATTTAATCACATATGTTTTTCGGCCGTCAAGCTGTAACGTATCGGAAAGGTAAAAATTAAATAACTTTCTGTTCTCAGGTCTTAGCTGTCTCGGAACGCGGTCTAAATTGGAAATATTAATTGCCAATGCTTCATAAATCGGATTTTTAAAACCTGACATTCGGTTATCGATAATATTGGTCTTTTCACCGAACTTCTGTGAGAATTTATATTCAGTTGCTTTTTCCCATAAAAACATCTGACTTTCTTCGGAAGCATTGATGAAATCTTCGTTAATCAGCGAATCTTTCTTCTGACTTTCTTTCTGCTTAAAGTCTTTCTGAGTCACCTTGGAAAGTGAATCTTTTCTGATGGCTAAAAAGCCTTTATAAGCATCGATAGAATCTTTATCTACATCGATCGAAAATTTAGTATATGATTTAAAATTGTAAGAATCCAGAGATTTTGGCGAATTTTCCTTAGCTCTTTTATTCACCTCATCTAAAATCCTCAACGCTCTCGGATCACTCTTATCCTGAATCACCACGCGGTCGATATTGTCCATTTTTTCAGACAAGGGCTGCATCTGAACTTCCATCGATTTTTTGACATCTGCCAAAGCATCTTCAAAATTGCTGGCGAGAATCTCAACCTTTTTACATTTTGTTTTAAAGGATAAATGTCCGTTGAAATCTGTTTTTCCCAAAAGATCGTCATCACAATACACCGCTGCATTATGAACGGGTTGTTTACTGACTTTATTGAAAATTTTTATTTCACTCTGACTGAAAAGGAGTGCTGAAAAGAATAAAAACAGCGGAGATAATAGTTTTGTCATTAGTTTTTTATGAATGAAGCAAAACTAGAAATAAGAATGTTAAAAAAATAGAGGGGAAAGTATAATGTTTTGTTAAAATAAAAACGGCTGTATTTTAAATACACAGCCGTTTTTTATGAAATTATATTATGCTAAAAGCTACATAATTGAGTCTTAAACATTAAATATTCAAAGCCTTCTGATAAGCATTCTCAAGACCATCAAGATTTTTACCTCCTGCTGTAGCGAAACCTGGATTTCCGCCGCCACCGCCTTGGATTTCTCTTGCTAACTCTTTAATCAATGCTCCAGCCTGATAAATTCCAGCCAAATCATCTGAAACTCCAACAGTAATCATTGGTTTTCCGTCTGCATCAGAAAGGATAATCGTGATCGAAGTTGGGATTTCTTTCTTCAACTGGAAAACGATGTCTTTCACTGAACCAGCGTCTAAAGACGTTCTTTTCACTAAAAGTAATTTATCACCTTTTTGCTCATAAGCACCTTTCCAGTCACCGATTTCGCCTTTTGCTTTTTCTTTTTTGAATGCTTCAACTTCTCCTTTTAATGCTGAGTTTTCTGAGATTAATTTCTCGATAGATTTTACAACATCTTTAGATTTCAATAATTGAGAAAGCTCGGTAATTTGCTTTTCTAAATTTTTGAAATATTCTGCAGATTTGTCCCCCGAAATCGCTTCAATTCTTCTGATTCCTGCCGCTGCAGAACTTTCAGAAACAATCTTGAAATGACCGATTTCGCTGGTGTTTTTTACGTGAGTTCCACCACAAAGCTCCATTGAACTTCCGAATTGGATCATTCTCACATAATCACCATATTTTTCACCGAAAAGTCCGGTTGCTCCTTTATCAAAAGCTTCCTGAATCGGGATATTTCTGAATTCCTGTAAAGCGATGCTTTCTTTGATCTTCTGGTTCACTTTATCTTCAACCAAAGTCAATTCTTCCTCCGTCATTTTATTGAAATGAGAGAAGTCAAAACGCAGATAATCAGGACCAACGAATGAACCTTTTTGTTCAACGTGAGTTCCCAAAACTTCTCTTAACGCTTCATGCAATAAGTGTGTTACAGAGTGGTTTGCCTGAGAGTTTTTTCTGTCGGTTACATTTACTTTAGCATAGAAAAGAGCACCTGCATCCTTCGGAAGTCCGTTGATTAAAGAAATAATCAATCCGTTTTCCTTTTTAGTATCTAACACTTCGAAACTTTCAGCAGCATTTTCAAGAACACCTTTATCCCCGATTTGTCCACCACCTTCCGGATAGAAAGGCGATTCGCTCAGTACAACCTGATAAAATTCGCCGTCTTTATTTTCTACTTTTCTGTATCTTGTAATATACGTTTCAGATTCAAGTTGATCGTAACCAACAAAGTTTTCGTCTCTTTCCTCCAACGTTACCCAATCGTAAACTTTTTGTGCAGAATCATCCTGAGAACGTTTTCTTTGGATTTCTCTTTCAGCTTTAAAGCCTTCTTCGTCGATAGTTAAACCTTTTTCTTCAGCGATAATTCTCGTTAAGTCATCCGGGAAACCATAAGTATCGTATAATTCGAAAACTTCTTTTGTAGGTAAAACTTTTTTGTTTTCGGAAATCGTTTGTTGAATTAATTTTTCAACTCGAATTAATCCGTTTTCAATCGTTTTTAAGAAAGATTCTTCCTCGCTTTTAATCACTTCCGTAACTAAAGTTCCTTGTTTCTCCAATTCCGGGAAGAATTGACCCATTTGTTCCTGGAGAACAGCAACCAATTGATAAAGGAAAGGTTCTTTCATATCCAAGAATCGATAAGCGTAAGAAATTCCTCTTCTTAAAATTCTTCTGATTACGTAGCCTGCACCTCCGTTTGAAGGTAATTGTCCGTCTGCAATCGCAAAAGAAACCGCTCTGATGTGATCTACAACTACACGGATGGCAATATCTTTTTCGTCTTCTAAAACACCCGTATATTTCTTGCCGGAAAGTTCTTCAACTTTAGCAATTAAAGGCGTGAAAACGTCTGTATCGTAATTTGAAGTTTTGCCCTGAAGTGCCATACAGAGACGCTCAAAGCCCATTCCTGTATCTACGTGTTGTGCAGGAAGTTTTTCCAACGATTTGTCAGCTTTTCTGTTGAACTCCATGAATACCAAGTTCCAAACTTCAACCACTTGCGGATCATCTTGATTTACTCTTGTAATTCCGGGAACTTTTGCTTTTTCTTCTTCAGATCTAAGGTCGATGTGGATTTCCGAGCACGGTCCGCACGGTCCGCTTTCACCCATTTCCCAAAAATTATCTTTTTTGTTTCCATTGATAATTCTATCTTCAGAAATGTGAGATTTCCAGAAATCGTAAGCATCCTGATCTCTGTCTAAATTTTCAGAAGCATCACCTTCGAAAATCGTAACATATAAATTTTCTTTTGGAATTCCGTATACTTCCGTCAACAATTCCCAGGCAAAAGCAATAGCATCTTTTTTGAAATAATCACCGAAAGACCAGTTCCCCAACATTTCAAACATCGTATGGTGGTAAGTATCTCTGCCTACATCATCCAAATCATTATGCTTTCCCGAAACTCTAAGACATTTCTGAGTATCGGCAATTCTTGGGGCGGTAGGCGTTTTGTAGCCCAGGAAAAAATCCTTGAACTGTGCCATTCCGGAGTTATTAAACATTAAGGTAGGGTCGTCTTTCAGCACAATTGGTGCAGAAGGAACGATCAAGTGACCTTTACTTTTAAAATAGTCTAAAAATTTCTGACGTATCTCTTGTGATGTCATAAGTATATATTGCTTTGCTTTTACAATTTTGATAAGATGCAAATTTAAGGTTTTTGAACCAATGTAAAACAATAGTTTTACGTTTTAAAATATTTGTAAAATAGGATCATTTCTAGGAATGAAAAATCTATATTCTCAATTACATAAACTTCCATCATCAAGCTTCTGACTTCCTTTCTTTTTAAGTAGCTTTTTCCAGCTTTCCGCACTCGCTATTTATTCAGTTTCGGCTGCGGCTGGCAAAGCCAGCCGCAGCCGAAACTG
>DKLU01000225.1 GCA_002455915.1 Chryseobacterium sp. UBA6632 | reverse complement strand
ATAACCCTGGAGATCTAGGATGTGTATCTTTCTTCTATCAAGGTCAACAGATTGTTTACACAACGGTAAGAGGTGCAGATGGGAAAGTTTGGTTCCAGCAAAATTTAGGAAGCACAAGAGTGGCCACCGCTTTTAATGATGAAGATTCTTATGGAGATTTATTCCAGTGGGGAAGATGGGATGATGGTCACCAGTTGAGAAATTCAACAACTAATTCAGCGCCTAGTCCAAATTCACCAGTAGGAATCACGGGAGGAAATAGTTCTTATATCATCGGTGATTCAGGTTCTTCATGGTGGGCAACAAATGCTACTAGTGATGCCTGGACGGCAGCTTCTTCTTCAGATGTAACTTCAGCAGTGAGTGCAGATCCTTGTAAAAAAGTAGGTCAGGGGTGGAGACTTCCGGTTTCGGCAGAGTGGGCTTCGGCAGTAAATGCAGAAGGTATTAATAATCCGGCAACAGCATTTAACAGTTACTTGAAATTACCTGCAGGAGGATACAGAAGCAGCTCAACAGGAGGATTTACCTTTGTTGGAGAAAGAGGATATTACTGGAGTTCAGATACGGCGACCTCAGGAGGTAAGTATTTATATATAGGAACAGGGAACGCACAGCCAACTTCCGGAGCACCGAGAGGTCAGGGAGAAGCTGTAAGATGTATCAAAGATTTTACACAATTGGGTACTGTTGATGTAAGATTAAACGCAGCAACTATCGGTGTTTATCCAAATCCAACGAACGGTATTTTAAATATCAAAGCAGATTCTACGATTGATAACGTTGCTGTTTACAATTTGGTAGGTCAAAAAGTAGATGTTCAGATTTCAAACAATCAAATCGATATGAAAGCACTTTCAAACGGTGTGTATATCGTAGAATTGAAATTGAAGAACGGACAGAAAATTTCGAAAAAAGTTGTTAAAAACTAATAGTCATAACGTTTGATTGAATTCAAAGGTCTGCTCCATAAACCTTTGTCTGAAAGTCAGCGCTAGTTCATTTTTTAAATTGCAGTAAAACCCGCATTGTTTCGTCACAGTGCGGGTTTTTGTTTAATATGTCTAGTCCTGAAAAAGGTTGACTAAAAATTGATAAAACCAGTCATCCTAATGAAACTAAAAAAAGCATCAGCCCCTGTTCAAGAATACAGTGAGGCATTCAAAAGACAAGTTGTCTCCGAATATGAGCGGGGATTATACACCAAATCCCAATTACAAACCCGCTATAATATCCGAGGTCACTCCTGTATTTCCAGATGGTTAGCTAAATATGGTAACTTTACTTATGAACAACAATTAAGTAAAGGCAGACCCATGAAAGATCCACAGAAACAAAAGATTAAGGAACTCGAAGCAACTTTGGCTAAAAAGGAAGAAGAGCTCAAAGTATTCAGAAAGTTTATAGAAATCGCAGAACGTGAGCTTAGGATTGAGATCGTAAAAAAGTCTGGTTCCAATCAATCCAGGAAATAAGGGCGGATACGACTCTTTCAACGGAGAATATCTGCCGATTGTTTGGATACAGTAAGCAAGCCTATTACAAGAGAAAAAAACTGCCTTTTTCTAAAGATAACGCAGCAAGAATTATAGAATTGGTTGTATCAATTCGTAAAAAGATGCCTAAAATAGGCACCAGAAAACTTTATGTTTTACTTAAGAATGATTTTGAAAAGGAAAACATTTCTATAGGAAGAGATGGATTGTTTAAACTTTTAAGATCAAATTATCTTTTAATTCCCAAAAGGCACAGCTATTTTAAAACGACAAATTCCAGACATTGGATGAAGAAATATCCCAATATTATCAAAGAAAAAGAACTGAAATGTTCGGAAAAAGTTTGGGTTGCAGATATTACCTATCTCAAGACCAAAGAGAAGAATTATTATCTTCATTTAATTACAGATGCGTATTCTAAGAAAATTGTAGGATATGAATTGAGTGATAATTTACAGACCAGCTCCACCTTGAAGGCATTGAAGCAAGCCATCAATAACCGAATGTACAAGCATTCGCTCATTCATCATTCAGACAGAGGGTTGCAGTATTGCAGTAAAGAATACACTGAAACCCTAAAGAACAGTGGTATTCTTATTAACATGACCGAAAATTCGGATCCTTATGAAAATGCTGCAGCAGAAAGAGTAAATGGAATTCTGAAACATGAATTTGGATTGATTGGAACTTTTGAAAACTTTAAAAACCTCTCACACCAGCTTAAACAGTCAATCTATTGTTATAATAATTTAAGACCGCATTTTTCTTTACATTATAATATCCCAAACCACGTACACATGGAAAATAATGTGAAATTAAAAACCTATAAAAAACAAAATCAGAATAGAAAAATTCCTACTCTGATTTAAGTATATTTGAAATTGTAAACTAGTCAACTATTTTCAGGACTAGTCAATATAAATGAATAGACTATGAGATTTGTAACGTAACCAGAATATTTCCTCTCGTCGCTTTTGAATACGGACATGTTCGATGCGCTTCTTCGGCTAATAATTGCGCTTCTTCATTATCAATTCCAGGAAGGCTGATGTTCAGTCGGGCTTGCAAAAAGTAAGCATCATCGTTTAAACATAAATCTACTTCGGCATCTACTGCGGTTTCAGCAGGAAGTTTAATTTTTCTTTTTCTTGCGGCAATTCCTAAAGCGCCGATAAAACAGGCAGACCATCCCGCGGCGAAAAGCTGCTCCGGATTGGTTCCCGGTTCCGAACCTCCGGGTGTTGATAATTTTATATCTAAATTACCATCCGAACTTTTAGAGAATCCTTCTCTCCCGCCCGTTGTATGTATTTTTCCTGTATATAAAACTTTTTCTGACTGAATGATGTTTGTATTTTCCATTTTTAAGATTTTTTATTAATTAAAACTTGTTTAAATTTCACTATCAACTATTTCGAATAACCATCCACTTCAACAAAGGCATCCGCAAAAGCCTTTGGGTCTTCCTGTGGAACATTATGCCCGATTCCATTTAAAATTTTGTGAGAATATTTTCCTGTAAATTGTCCTTCGTATGCCTTTCCGTCAATAGCGGCTCCGTCAAAATCACTGCTGATCGTAATTGTCGGAACATTGATTTTTGGTTTTGATTGAAGCTTTTTCTCCAATTTATCATATTGTGCTTCACCTTTTGCTAAAGATAATCTCCAACGATAATTGTGCATCACGATCGCCACATGATCTGGATTATTGAAAGATTGAGCTGTTCTGTCGTACGTTGCTTTATCAAAATTCCAGGTTGGAGAAGCCCTTTTCCAAATCAAATTATTAAAATCATACGTATTTTCTGCATAACCTTTTTCGCCGCGTTCGGTAGAAAAATAATATTGATACCACCATCCTAATTCTGCATTCGGAGGAAGCGGTTTTTTGTTGGCT
>DKLU01000140.1:9629-11919 GCA_002455915.1 Chryseobacterium sp. UBA6632 | reverse complement strand
AAAAACCAAGGCTTTATCTAAACGCTATTTCACAGGCTTTTAAGAGCTCCTAATTTTGGAACATCAAAAAACAATACCATGAAACTACACTATATACTAATTGCCAGCTTAATTACATCAACAGTTTTCGGACAGGTAAAAAAAGACAGCATTAAAAACATTGAACAGATCAACCTTTTGGTAAAAAAGAAATTGCTGGAAAGAAAAGCCGACCGACTGATCTTTAATGTGGAAGCATCTATCGCCTCGCAAGGAATGGATGCTTCTGAAACGCTTGCCAATGTTCCTATGCTGAAAGTCGATGAAAATCTGGGCAGCATTTCGATTACCGGCAAAAGCAGCGTGAATGTGATGATCAACGGAAGAATGTTGAATCTTTCCGGAACAGCACTTCTTAATTATCTGAAAGCCATCCGTTCAGAAAATATTGCTAAAATCGAGGTAATCACCACTCCGCCGGCAAAGTATGAAGCGCAGGGAAACAGTGGTTTGATTAATATTATCCTGAAAAAAAATCCGAATATGGGTTTTAGCGGAAATATCAATACGAATTTAATTCAAAGAACGTATTCCGGATTCAGCAATAACGAAACGCTGAATTATCAGACAGAAAGATTCAGCAGCAGCTTAAAATTTACTTATTATGATTCTGAAAAACGTTCTGATGAGAATTACAATATTTTAGGAGCATCTAAAAATTACAGCAACTCTGTACGAAAAGATATGTGGAAGGAAGTGACGCCTAACCTTACGATGTCTTATAAAATCAGTAAAAACGCTGAAATTGGTATTGAATACATTTTCGCCCAGCAAAAATCCGGGATGGATATTGTGAACAAAACAAGAAATATCAGCCAGGATTTAACGGAAGAAAATTTATTGACGAATACTTTTCACCGCGAAAAACTTCCGACTCATACGTTGAGTGCCTATTACGATCTTAAACTCGATTCTCTTGGTAAAAAATTAAGCATTGCAGGAAATTTTTATAAAAACAATTCGAATACAGAAGTTAATTTTTCAACATTAAAAAGTTCGGACAATTCGGTTAAGGAGGTAAAAACCATTTCTTTGGTTTCACCACAAATTTTCTCTGCACAGGCAGATTTAGAACTTCCATTTTCGTTTGGAACCATAGAAACCGGAATGAAGTTTAATCAGTTTAAAAACGCTTCAGATTTAAAATATTTCAATTTAATCGATAAACAATATATCGCAGATGAAGAAAAAGCCAATCTTTTTAATTATCGGGAGGAAAATTATGCCGCTTATCTGAGTTATGCTAAAAACTTCGGAGAACATTGGGAAACAAAAGCCGGACTTCGTTATGAAAATACTTTTGCAGAAAGTTTTTCGCCTTCCACAGATTCAAAGAACAAATATAATTACGGGCAATGGTTTCCCTCTGCTTATGTAGCGTATAAAAAAGATAAAAATGTGTTTAGTTTTTCTTATTCGAGAAGAATTAATCGCCCAAGCATGAGTAATTTAAATCCTTTCCGATGGTATTCCAATCCGTATTCTTATTCTTCAGGAAATCCTTTACTGACACCATCTTATATCAATAATCTGGAGTTGGGATATGTTTATAAGAGTAAATTTTCAGCAAGTATTTATTATTTAAAACTAAAAAATGCGTTTGGGCAAATCTCTTCTATCAAGGATAATAGTGAATTAGATATTATAGGAACCTATCTGAACTATTACAACAACAATTTTTACGGAATGAATCTTTCTTACACTGATACATTTTTCAAATTCTGGGAAACGACTCTATCGGGAAATGCTTCCTTTCAGAATTCGGAAGTTTTCAATGTGAATGCGGAGACACAGAAAGGATATTCGGTAAGCTATTCATTCAACAATACTTTCACTTTAAATAAATCAAAAACATTTGCTTTCTTCTTGAATTACAGTCAGGATTTGCCTTATAAAAATGTGAATTATTCTTTCAACAATTTCTCCAACCTGAATTCAGGAATTAAAATTTCACTGATGGAAAAACAGTTACAGATCAATGCAACGGTTACCAATATTTTTGCCCAAAGATACCGTGGAAATATGACTTTCACAGATAGCAAGCAATACATGAACAATTATTGGGACGGAAGAAGTTTTCGTTTGAGCGTAAATTATACTTTCGGAAATAACAAAAAGAAAATCAGTAAGAAAAACATCAATTTCGATGAAAAAGACAGAGTTCAGTAACTATTTGTAACAAAAAAAGCTTTTCTGCGTCTAACCAAATAGTAGAAAAACAATATGAAGAGAACAATTATTGCGTTACTTT
>DKLU01000140.1:0-9465 GCA_002455915.1 Chryseobacterium sp. UBA6632 | reverse complement strand
CGCGTTACTTTCTATTGGGTCGATATTTACGTATGCCCAGGAAAAAACTAACAACCAGGAAACGAAAGAAAAACAGATTGAAGGGGTAACCCTTACCAAAACTAAAAAAGCCGTTGAACAAAAAGCAGACCGTACGATTTTCGATTTTTCGGAGCAGCCGAGCTTAAATTCAGGGTCTTTGATGGAAGGAATTAAAAAACTTCCAGGCTTAGTGGCTTCAGAAATGGTGGGAATGATGTATCAGGGGAAACCTTTGGATGTATATATGGACGGCAGACCATTGAATATTTCCAGCAATGAGCTGACTGCTTTCATGGAAGGAATGCCCGCCAATTCGGTAGAACGAATTGAAATTATTACCCAGCCCGGCGCAGAATTTCCGGCAACTTCGGGAGGAGCTATTTTAAATATCATCACGAGTAAATCTGCCAAAAACTACCTTACGGCAGTATACAATGGCGGGTATCGTTTCTCCAATTATGATAAATACAGAAGCAGATTCAACAATTCCATTGCGTTAAATTCCAGAAATAAATGGTTTGGATGGCAGGTAAATATGGGACAGTATTATCGTGAAAGCCTTTCTGACTCTGAATTTGATGCGTTGAGTAAAAATCATTCCAACTCATTGGGAAGAACCTATTATCTGAATTCAGCCTTTACTTTTGAACTGGGCAAAGACAGATTGTTGATCAACTACGATATTACGCATAATAACAACGGTTCGTCTATTGTTTCGGATGAATTTGTGAGCGGATTCAACAGAAGTAATTTTAGCAGTGACACCAAAGGGTTGAGACAGGAAGCTTCGGCGACGTATCAGAAAAAATTCAGCGATAAAAACAGAAAATTAGATTTTAAATTTGTTTACACCAATAACGATTCAGAATTTAATCAACAAAATAGCAATGGTACCAACTTGCTAGACAATTCATCAAACTTCAATGTGTATAATTTTAAAGTAGATTATTCACAGCCTTTGAAAATTTTAGATGAAGGGAAGGTAAGCTTTGGCGCTTTGTTTGATCAGCAGGATTTTAAAACCAAAGACAGAAACATCGTAAACCTTGATTATACCAGACAAACTACTTCTGCCTATGTGGAATTTCAGGCTAAACTTAAAAAGTTTGATTTCATCGCAGGGGCAAGGGCTGAAAATTATGACATTACCGGAGTCACAAGAATGTTTAATTCTGATAATGAACTGGAGCAGAAAGATCTGAATGCCTTCAAAAAATTCAAAGTATTTCCGAATGCAAGCATTCAGTATAATTTAATGAAGCAACTTTTCGTGAATTTGAATTATAACAAAAAAATCAGTCTGCCAAGTGTATCATTATTAAACCCAAATAACACGGTTTTACAAAATAGTACCATCACCACCAACGGAAATCCGAACCTGCAGCCTACCATCTACGATAATGCAGAATTCAAAATCAGCGCATTTGATTACGCTTATATTGGATACAGTACAAGTTGGGTGAATAACCAGATTGTTCAGCGAGTTTCCAGAGAAAATAATCTGATCAGAAATGAGCAGGTTCAGGTTCACAGCTTAAGGACCCATAATTTCAGTTTTGGAATGCCCATTCCTTTTATGCTGTTTACGAAACCTTTCAGCGAGTTGATGAAATTTAACGTAAACCCTGACAAAATGAACTTATTATACATTTATTCAGGATACCAGCTTCAGGAAATGCCGGATATCAAAACCAAAGGATTCTGGATCTTCAGTGTGATGGGCCAATTTATTTTACCTAAAGACATCCGTTTCCAGGCGAATTACAATGTTATTCCTGCAAGAGGAAATTTCTATTATTTTGAGTTGGAAAAACCGCTTAATAACGCGTTAGACATTACCATTTCAAAGAAATTCATGACCGACAGGCTAAATCTTTCGTTGTATGCAAGGGATATTTTTAATCAGAATAAAAGTGTGATCATTGCCCGTTCGGCTGGAGGAAGCGTATATACATCGAATAAATTTGACAGCAGAAGCTTCGGAATTTCTGTCAATTATAAAATTCCGACCAAGAATAAGCTGGCAAAAGAAGATCCGAATATGATTAAAACGACAACCCAAAGTGAGAATAATGGTGGCGTAATGAGCCAAGGACAATAATTTTTTTGTTTAAATACAAATTACGCTAATGTTTTGCACTAATATTCACTAATATTTTTTGATATAAAACTTAATAATTTATTCAATAGGAGCGGACTTCAGTCCGCTTTTTTATGGTCTAATTTCGTTTGGCTTTAGCCAAAACTTACAAGAAGAATATCAATCTGTGTCATTTGTGAAAAACATTCATGCCATTCGTGTTTAAAATTCAATCGTCTGAAAACGCCATTCCAAAGTATCGATTAATGTGATTTGATTTAATTGCAGAGGCAAATCTGTCATGATTTTTAATGCTAAATTAGCCATCATACTTCCCACAATTCCAGGCAAAGCACCCAACACTCCAAGGCTATCACAATCCGGAAGATTTTCATCAGAAGGCGGCTCTGGGAAAATATTTCTCAAATTTTTGCTTCCATTATAATTAAAAATAGCTACTTGCCCGGAAAAACCAAGAATACTTCCGTACACCAAAGGCTTATTCAGATTAACGCAAATATCATTTACTAAATATCTTGTCTTGAAATTATCTGAACCATCAATAATTAGATCAAATTGTGAAAGAATTCTTTCGATATTTTCATCATTAATTTTTTCTTCAATTCCAATGAATTTAACTTGATTATTAAGATTTTTTACAAACTCTTCAGCACTTTTTACTTTTGAAATCCCAACCGAATTTTCATTGTGGATCACTTGTCGGTTTAAATTATGCAATTCAACCTCATCAAAATCTGCAACGCCCAACGTTCCAACTCCAGCCGCCGCTAAATATTGAATAACTGGACTTCCCAATCCGCCAGCTCCAATGATCAAAACTTTGGAATTCATGATTTTTCTTTGACCTTCCAAGCCAATTTCTTCAATGAAAATTTGTCGGCTGTATCTTGAGAAAATGTCTTGATTTTTCATTTTTCTTTAAATTTTCAAACCATTAAGACTTTATTAAGGAGTTAAGAAAAATTAAGTATTCATAAGCGAATAAAATAAGCCGAGTTCAAAAAAACATTTTTAAATATTTCCTTAATAAAAACTTAACTTCTTAAATCAATCTTAATGGTTTTAAACTAATTTTAAACTCCGCTATATACAGCATCCCAATCTTTCATGATAGGATCATAACCTGCTTTTTTAATGATACTTTTAATTTCTTCCATACTTCTTTCATCACTGGTTTCAAATTGTTCCAACGATTCTTTATCAACCGCATAACCACCGGGATTTGTTTTTGAAGCAGCACTCATTGAAGTTGCTCCCAATGAAATGATATTATTCCTGAATTTTTCGTTTTCTCTCGTTGAAATGGATATTTCTAAATCTTCATTCCAAATTCGGTAAGCGCAAATTAATTGTAATAAATCTCTGTCGGACATGATGAAATTCGGTTCGATAATTCCTTCCGCCGGACGAAGTCTCGGAAATGAAACGGAATATTTACTTTTCCAATATTGTTTTTGAAGATAATCGATGTGAAGTGCATTGAAAAAACTGTCAACTCGCCAATCTTCCAAACCAAGTAAAACACCCAATCCCATTTTATGAATCCCAGCATTTCCAATTCGGTCGGGCGTTTCCAGGCGAAAATTGAAATTAGACTTTTTTCCCTTCGGATGATATTCCTTGTAAACCTCCTGATGATAAGTTTCCTGATACACCAAAACAGCATTCACTCCCGCCTCATGAAGCTGTTGATATTCTTCTTCGGACAAAGGCTGAACTTCAATTGAAATATTCGCAAAATGGGGCTTTAACAAACGAACGGCATTCAAAAAATAATCAATTCCGACGGTTTTATTGGCTTCACCGCTTACCAATAAAACATGATTTACCCCCATTGATTTCAAAACCGTAGCTTCAATCATCATTTCTGTGTCGGAAAGTGTTTTTCTTTTAATTGAATTATCTAAACTAAAACCGCAATATGTACAAATATTCTGACATTCATTACTCAAATACAATGGTGCATACAGCTGAATCGTTTTTCCGAAACGTTTTTGAGTAAGCTGTTGTGTCATTTTTGCCATTAATTCCAACTTTTCCGCAGCAACAGGTGAAAGAAAATTCAGAAAATCTTCGATGGTTTTATTCTTTTTTTGAAGACTTCTTTCTACATCGGATAACGTCACTTTTTCAAGTTTCACTTTCACTTCATCCCATTGATATTTTTCGAAAAAATCTTTAAAACTCTTCATAAAATTTAGTTTTATCAAAATAATTTGCAAACCATTTATTGATAGGATTTTATCCTACCCTTTATTGAATCGTCCCTTCGGGACTCTCTTTCTTTAATCAAACAAAAAAGAAGTCAATGGGCTTGATGCTTCTGCGTGATTTCCAATTGCTCCTAAACCAGCTTCAAAAGCCCTTCTTCCGGCAATTACGCCTTCTTTAAAAGCTAACGCCATATTCACGGGATTTCCTGCAACCGCAATCGCAGTATTTACCAAAACGGCATCTGCTCCCATTTCCATTGCTTTTGCTGCATCGGAAGGCGCGCCAATTCCCGCATCCACAACAACAGGAACGTTACTTTGAGCGATAATAATTTCTAAAAAGTCTAATGTTTTCAACCCTTTATTTGTCCCAATCGGTGCTCCCAAAGGCATTACAACCGCTGTTCCTGCATCTTCGAGACGCTTACACAAAACCGGATCTGCATGAATGTAAGGCATTACGATGAATCCTAATTTTGCCAATTCTTCCGTTGCATAAAGTGTCTCAATCGGGTCGGGTAATAAATATTTTGGGTCGGGATGAATTTCAAGTTTCACCCAGTTTGTTTCTAAGGCTTCTCGGGCTAATTGAGCTGCCAGAACTGCTTCCTTCGCTGTTCTTGCGCCTGAAGTATTCGGTAAAAGATGTGATTTTGTAGGCTTTAAAGCACTCAATAAATCATCTTCCGAAGAATTTGCATCAATTCTTTTTAATGCCATCGTCACCAGTTCACTTTCTGAGGCGATGATGGAATCGGTCATTTCTGAAAGGTTTCCGAATTTTCCTGTTCCTAAAAACAATCTTGATTCGAAAGTTCTATCTGCTATAATTAACGGTTGATTTTTCATTGTAAAACAGTTTTAAATTTGTTGATAATAGAGGGCTGACTGGTAATTTGTCCAGAAATCGCCACTCCATAAATTCCGATTTGCTGTAACAATTCAAGATCTTCAAAAACAACTCCACCAATTGCGAATATTTTTGGAATTTCTAAAGATTTTGCTTTTAAGTCGCTGATGATTTTTTCATAACCTTCAAAACCTAAAATCGGACTCAATTGCTCTTTAGTCGAAGTAAATCGTAATGGTCCCAATCCGATATAATCACATGGTTCATTTATTCTTTGAAGAACATCGGAAATCGTATTTGCCGTTCCTCCAATAATTTTATTTTTGCCTAAAATATGTCGAGCAATTTCAATCGAAGTATCTTTTAACCCCAAATGAACGCCGTCTGCATCGATATTTTTTGCAATATGAACATGATCGTTGATAATACAGAGCGTTTGATGATCTGAACATAATTTTTTGGAAATTTCACAAAGCTTGATGAATTCATTTTCAGGAGCATTTTTCCAACGAACCTGAATCCATTTGATTCCGTTATCAAGAGCTTTTCTGATGTTTAGCTCTTGATCTTCTATGGTGAAACCTTGAGATATATATTGTAATTTTTCCATTTTATTTTTTAATTTGAACACAAAGGGCACAATGTTTTTATTTTATACTGTTTTTAAGTTTCACAAAGTCGTTTCACTTAACGAAGACTACAAAGCTTTAACGGTGAAATCCTAATAAATTTGGATTACTTGTTAAAAATTTTTCGATGTATGATTTTCCTTTTCTACAGGCTTTTTCTAAATTCTCTTCTTTTGTTAAATGACTTGCAATAGCTGAAGAAAGGACACAGCCGGAACCATGTTTTGGATAAAAATTGAAACCCGTATCATTTGGTTCAATGCATATTTCTTTTCCATTTTGAATTAAAATATCTGTTCCTATCTTATCTTCCCTATGACCTCCTTTTATTAAAACTGAACATGAATTTTCATGATCTTCAAAAAGATGATTTCCCTTTAAAACCTTGTGTTCATTATAGTTTGGTGTGATTAAATCAATTTCATTTAAAACATTTTTTAATTCTGAAACGGTATTTAAATCAAAAAAAGAGAATTCAGATGTGCTTTTCAAAACCGGATCCCAAATGATTTTGGCTTCGGAGTTATTGGTTTTAATTATCTTAATAATTTCACTTAAAAATTTAGCATCCTTTACAACCCCTATTTTCACAACTTCAACCTGATATTTTTTCATTAAAACATTTATTGCCGATAAAATTTCATCAATCAGCTGCCATTGAAGATTATAAAATTCAGATTCGGTTTGTAAAGTCATTGCAGTACAAATTCCCAAGCCTTGAACTCTCAATTGTTCAAAAGTTTTAATATCTGCCAACAAACCAGCTCCGCCACTTGGATCGTAACCTGCAACACTCATTACAAAAGGACGTTCTGTCTGCATTTTTTGAAAACATTTAAAGGTTCATCACTTTTCCAAATCGCTCCTAATAAAGCCACTCCATCTACTTCACTGTCAAAAACTTCCTGAATATTATTTTCATTAATTCCTCCCAAAGCCATTAGTTTTACATTTGAATGAGTTCGCTTTTTAATATCACTTAAAATAGTCGAATTTTCACCGTATCCTTTTTTAGAAATACTCGGAAAAACCGGACTGATAAAAGCATATTCCCAATCATTATTCAATTCATTAAAAGTTTTAATGTCATGAACAGATGTTGAAATTGTCTTATTTATAAAATTTTTATACAAACCATTTTGCCTATCAATTTCTCGAAAATGAAATCTTGAAATATTAAAATTTTCAGCCAAATCATAATGACTGTGCAAAACCAATTGATGATAAAATTCTGAATTTATCTTTTGAATAAAATCCGCCATCTTTTCCGAATTGGTGAAAGGTTTTCTCACATGAAACAAATCCAATCCTTCCTGAAATAATTCATTGATAATCTCAACTTCATTCTGAACAAATTCTTCGGGAGTAATTACGATGATCATATATAAATTTCTTTCCCTTTTTCGATGAACTCCTGAGATTTGTCAAGCATTCCTTTTTCTGCAGATTCACGGATTTCCTGTGTGATTTTCATCGAACAGAATTTTGGCCCGCACATTGAGCAGAAATGTGCAATTTTTGCTCCGTCTGCCGGTAGTGTTTCATCATGATAAGATCTCGCTGTTTCCGGATCCAATGAAAGGTTGAACTGATCTTCCCAACGGAACTCAAATCTTGCCTTACTTAAAGCATTGTCTCTGTACTGTGCTCCGGGATGACCTTTTGCCAAATCAGCAGCATGAGCAGCCAGTTTATAGGTAATCACTCCAACTTTTACATCATCTCTATTCGGAAGTCCTAAATGTTCTTTTGGTGTTACATAGCACAGCATTGCACAACCAAACCACCCGATCATCGCCGCTCCGATTCCCGAAGTAATATGATCGTAACCCGGAGCAATATCTGTCGTCAAAGGCCCTAAAGTGTAAAACGGAGCTTCATCACATACTTCTAATTGCTTCTCCATATTTTCTTTAATCATATGCATTGGGACATGACCGGGACCTTCGATCATGACCTGAACGTTGTGTTTCCATGCTATTTTTGTCAATTCACCTAAAGTTTCCAATTCTGCAAATTGTGCTTCGTCATTAGCATCAGCAATTGAACCTGGACGAAGACCATCTCCCAAAGAAAAAGCAACATCATACTTTTTCATGATCTCACAAATCTCTTCGAAATGCGTGTACAAAAAGTTTTCTTTATGATGAAACAGACACCATTTTGCCATGATAGAACCACCTCTGGAAACAATTCCTGTCACACGTTTTGCCGTTAAATGAATGTATCTCAACAAAACGCCGGCGTGAATTGTGAAGTAAGAAACTCCCTGTTCAGCCTGTTCGATCAAAGTATCTTTAAAAATTTCCCACGTTAAATCTTCTGCAACGCCCTTTACTTTTTCCAACGCCTGATAAATTGGAACGGTACCAATCGGAACCGGGCTGTTTCTAATGATCCACTCTCTGGTTTCGTGAATATTTTTTCCGGTTGATAAGTCCATAATCGTATCTGCTCCCCATCTGCAAGCCCAAACTGCTTTTTCAACTTCTTCTTCAATACTTGATGAAACGGCACTGTTTCCGATGTTGGCATTAATTTTAACTAAAAAATTTCGCCCGATAATCATCGGTTCGCTTTCAGGATGATTGATATTGTTTGGAATAATTGCTCTTCCGGCTGCAACTTCATCTCTTACAAACTCTGGAGTGATCTTATTTTTCGGAGTTCTTGCCCCAAAACTATTTCCCTGATGTTGAAAAGCCATGTCTTTTGAAACAGAATCCAATTGCTCGATTCTTTGGTTTTCTCTGATGGCAATATATTCCATTTCAGGAGTGATGATTCCCTGTTTTGCGTAGTATAATTGAGTAACTTGTTGCCCTTCTTTGGCAACTTTCGGTTTGTGATTATAAGAAAAACGCAATTCGTCTAATTTTGAATCTGCAAGTCTTGCTTTTCCGTATTCTGAAGTGATTCCGTCCAGAATTTCTACGTCATCTCTGTCTAAAATCCATTGTTCTCGGATTCTTGGAAGTCCTTTTTCGATATTAATTTCAGAATTCTCATCGGTATAAGCTCCTGATGTATCGTAAACTGTGACTGGTGTATTATGTTCTAAAGTTCCGTTGGATAATTTTGTCGGACTTAGTTCGATTTCACGCATCGCTACATTGATCGAATGAATTTTCCCTTCAACATAGATTTTTTTTGAGTTCGGAAACGGCGAACGGGTGATGTTATGAGCCATATAATTTTTGTTTTTTTATAGAAAATTAACCGCCTTGAGTAGCAGTGATAATTAAAATTGAATCTTTGTTGTTGAGGAATGTTTCCGCCCAGAATGACTGCGGAATAATGCGATTGTTGAGCGCTACGGCAATTCCTTTTTTCTTTTCGGGTAATTCCATAGCAATGAGTGCCTCCAAGCTTTCGGGAAGTACTTCAAAAGTTTTTGTCGTGTGGTTGATTGTGAGTTCCATTCCTAACATTTTTTAAATGCACCTTAGGAATGGCTGTTATTGTACAATAGAATGTACAGCAAAAGTCATCTACTTTTCCCTACGCTAGTATGATCTAGAAATCAGGTTCAAAGGGTAAAATCTCAGCCCGTTTGTTCAACAGACACCCCTAAAGTGTGGAGCGAAGTTAGACATTTTTTTGAAATGGGCAAATTTTTTTGTGTGGGATGGAAGTGGGAAGATGGAGGAT
>DKLU01000138.1:549-2990 GCA_002455915.1 Chryseobacterium sp. UBA6632 | reverse complement strand
AATTTTAATTTTTAGCCGGAGTTTGCAGTCTTGAACTTTTGTTTCTTTTGTTTCAAGACAAAAGAAAATAAAATTTGATTTTAGTTAGTTTTTACTGTTTTGACCTTACTCAGCAGGCGATGAAGTTTGAATATTTTTAATAAAGATTTATGCAAAAATTAAAATTAAAAATGAAAGGCTTTACCATGTGGAAATGTTTATTGCTTGTACAAAATAATAAGGGCGTCCTGCTGAGTTTTCAAAACAGACTAAATTTTTAAAGAAAAAAATATGAAAAAGATATGGCAGAAGGATGACCTTGCCACCAATATATTAGTTAATAAATTTACAGTCGGGAAGGATCTTGACTTTGATGAGCGTTTGGCAAAATATGATGTTAAAGGTTCGATGGCGCACTGTAAAATGTTGGCAGAAGTTGGAATTATTTCCAACGAAGAATCGAAGCAGATGTTGTCTGTTTTAGCAGAAATTTTAGAAGATATCGAAAACGGAACTTTTGAAATTGATAAAAGTGCGGAAGATATTCACTCTCAGGTCGAATCTATTTTAATTGAAAAACTAGGTGATACCGGAAAGAAAATTCACACGGCGCGTTCAAGAAACGACCAGGTTTTATTAGATATTAAACTGTATTTGGTTGATGAAATCCGTGAAATTACTGCTTTAACGGACGAATTCTTTCAAATATTAATCAAATTGGCAGACCAACATAAAAACGTGTTGCTTCCGGGATATACGCATTTGCAGATTGCTATGCCTTCATCATTTGGATTATGGTTCGGAGCTTATGCAGAAGCGTTGTTGGATGATGTTGAAATGCTTTTTTCGGTAAAAAATATCATCAATAAAAATCCATTGGGCTCGGCGGCGGGTTATGGCTCGTCTTTCCCGATTGATCGTGAGAGTACGACGTATAATTTAGGCTTTCAGTCGATGAACTATAATTCCGTTTACGCTCAAATGACGCGTGGAAAATCAGAAAAAATGTTGTCGATGGCAATGGCAACTTTGGCGGGAACTTTAGGCAAGTTTTCTTACGATGTTTGTCTGTATTTAAGTCAGAATTTTGATTTTATAAGCTTTCCTAAAGAGTTTACAACGGGAAGCAGCATTATGCCTCACAAGAAAAATCCGGATATTTTCGAGTTAGTTCGTGCTCGTTGCAATAGAATTCAGTCGTTGCCGAATGAGTTCATTTTGTTGACGAATAATCTTCCTTCAGGTTATCATAGAGATATGCAGTTGACGAAGGAAATTCTTTTCCCGGCAATCGATTCATTAAAGGAATGTCTGGAAATTTTAAACTATACCTTACCAAACATTGAGGTAAAAGACGGGATTCTCGAAGACGAAAAGTATAAATATCTTTTCAGCGTTGAGAAAATAAATGAAGAAGTAAAAAACGGGAGTTCATTCCGTGATGCCTATGTAAAAGTAGGGCAGGAGATTGAAAATAATGAGTTTGATTTTGAAATCGGAAATCTTAATCACACCCATCAGGGAAGTATAGGAAATCTTTGTCTGGATAAAATAGAATATCAGTTTAATAAACTGAAAAATAAATTATTGGGTTGATTTTAAACAAAAGAATGTTTAAGATTGATGATGAGATGCTTCGACAAGCTCAGCATGACAACGCTACAAATGAATCGCTAATAAAAAACGTTAGTATTAGAGATGTCATGCTGAGCGAAGTCGAAGCATCTTTAATTTATTAAGTAAAAATTAGGTTTAAATAAAATTTTAATCCAAATCAATTTTAAACTTAGTAGATTTTTTAACCTCGTGAAGTACGATTGAGCTGTGATACTGTCCGATATTGGGAATATTTGAAATGATATTAACGGCAAATTCATTATAAGAGTTAATATCCTTTGCAATGATTTTTAGCATATAATCATATTCGCCGGACAGGCTAATGATTTCCTGAACTTCATCGTGTTTGCCAATGTTTTTTTCGAATGTTTCCAAAACTTTCTGAGATTGCTCTTTCAGACGAACATTACAGTACACCACGATATTCAAGCCCAGTTTTTCACGATTCAAAAGACCCACATATTTCTCTATAATTCCGTTTTTCTCCAGTTGTTTGATTCTTTCATAGGTTGGAGTAAAGGTAAGACCAATCTTTTCGGAGATTTCTTTCACTGATAAAGTAGAGTCTTCCTGAATTATGCTGAGAATCATTCTGTCTTTTAAATCCATATAATAAGGTTGAGTTGTAACAAAAATAATATATATAAATGAAAATAACGAGAGATTAAGATTTTTTAATCTAAATCTAAATTAGATTTTGTCGGTTTGTAAAATTTTTGTATCTTTGCACCTAATGAATAACACAGTATTTATATCATTAGAATTACCGGGCGCAGATGCCCTTTACGATATTTATTTATATTAAGCGAAGATATTTTCTTCGCTTTTTTTTTGTAAAAAATTTA
>DKLU01000138.1:0-337 GCA_002455915.1 Chryseobacterium sp. UBA6632 | reverse complement strand
TTTTTTTTGTAAAAAATTTAAGATATTATGTTTACAATTACAGAACTAAGCACCGAGAGAATCAACAGTATAGTAACAGAAGCGCTGGCTTTTGCGAACGGAAAAAGGGCTAAAATAGAAGGCGAAGTTTTTTGTTCAAATCTTTTCTTTGAAGACAGTACGAGAACGAAAACAAGTTTTGATATTGCCGAAAGAAAATTAGGCTTACAGGTGGTTCCCTTTGATGCCTCTCACAGTTCGGTAAATAAAGGCGAAAGTTTGTATGATACGGTAAAAACCATCGAAAGTGTTGGGGTAAACCTTGTCGTGATCAGAGATAAAAAAGACAGATATTTTG
>DKLU01000009.1:7401-11224 GCA_002455915.1 Chryseobacterium sp. UBA6632 | reverse complement strand
AATGAATTCTTCTAGTTTTGAAACTCCTGAGCTTCAGCTTTTTCAAAAACATCTCTTCTTTGCGTGGCATGCTCTTCATTGAAAATTTCCCCATCTTTCATGTTCACAATTCTGGAAGCAAAACCCGCATCGTAAGACGAGTGCGTTACCATCACAATGGTAGAGCCTTCTCTGTGAAGCTCTGCCAAAAGGTTCATCACTTCATTTCCGTTGGAACTGTCCAGATTTCCGGTTGGTTCATCCGCCAGAATTAATTTAGGTTTCGTGACCAAAGCTCTTGCCACTGCCGCTCTCTGTTGCTGACCTCCCGAAAGTTGTTGCGGATAATGTTTTGCACGATGGCTAATGTTAATTTGCTCCATGATCTCCTCCACTCGTTTTTTTCTTTCGAAAGAAGAAACGCCGTTGTAAATCAATGGTAATTCTATATTTTCATAGACCGTTAATTCATCTATTAAGTTAAAATTCTGAAATATAAAGCCTATATTTTGCTTTCTGATGATTGATTTTTTCTTTTCGCCAACATTTAAGGTTTCTACCTCTGCAAATTTGTAAGAGCCTGTGGAAGCGTCATCCAGCAACCCCAAAATATTAAGGAAAGTAGATTTTCCACAACCAGAAGGCCCCATAATCGCTACAAATTCCCCTTCTTTGATATGAAGGTTCACATTGTTTAAAGCATTGGTTTGTACGTCTTCCGTTTTATAGATTTTTGATAGGTTTTGAATATTTATCATGATGGTATATTTTTTAGTTTGTTGATTAATTATTATTTCCAGTTTTTAATGGTGTAATTCAAAGTTTTGTTTTGGTCTAGGGACAAAGAAACGTCTTTACCTTCTTCAATACCGTCAATAATCCCTTCGGTTTGCCAGCTTCCTTTCGTAAATTTGAATCTCAGATCAGGATATGTTGTGAAAGTAATTTGTCTTGTTGTTTCACTGATTTTATTCAGTTTTATTTTCTGTGGATTCCAACTTCCAATAGCTGACTGATTTCCTGTAATATAAACATCGCCACTGTTTTCAGGCACCGTAAGGTTTACAGTAATTTCATATTTTTCAATAGGTAAATTCAGTTTCATTCTTACTTTTTCTACATTGGTTTCATCTAAAACAGTGAGTAACTCAGGAACAAAATCTTTAAAGGTTTTATATTTTTTTCGGTTGTTTTCATACTCCGTCATTTTCTTTTCAAACTCAGGAATAAGAACAAAATGATTATCTTTAATATGTTGCTTTCTTAAATTTTCCGCTAACTTGTGATTGCCGTCAGCAAGAGCAATTCGAATCTCGCCCGTTCTTACAATATGCTCAGCAACGCATGACGGCCAATAAGAATATCCCTGTCCATCCATCTTATCGATCAATGCTTCAGACATCAGATTGTTAGTTTTATTTATTCGGTTCTCATATTCACCTAAATGCTGATTCACAAATGAATGTCCAAATTCGTGAGTAATAAGAAAATTGATAGTTTCGGGATGATTAAATCCAAATTCTTTATAATTTTTAATGCTTTTTTCTTTTTTTAACGGAACATAAGCACTGCTGATCATGTTGGCAATTTGCCCTTTTTCAGATTTAAACATAGGACCGTTCCCATGCCAAAAGACTTCGCTATAAGGCAATACATCAAACGGATTGATATAAAATTTATAAGCGAGAAACTTTTCACCATAATATTTTTCCATTTTTGACATATACGAATCGGGAATATTATTTCGGGCTTCTTTTTTTGCGCCTTCTAAAAATTCACCTTGATCTTTAAAGAATTTCTCTAAATTTCTTTCAATATAAAAAAGCCTTAACTGTTCCGCAAACTTTTCGACGGCAGCCCTTTTAGCAGGATCTTTTTCTTCAATGGCATACGCATAGCCTTTTGCTGGAAAAATATTGTGTTTTAATAATACCTGATACGAAAGATCCTGCTGTTGACCAGCCACTTTCAGATAATCCTGCATATCTTTTATCATCTTGGAATTATCATATTTTTCCATTTCTTTATTTGCCAAATCGGCCAATGGAAGATAACTTATATCCGTCTTTCCATCGATATAAAAGAGTCGTCCTTGCTCCTTAGCTACCAAGTATTCCACAATAGAATAGGTCGCAATATTGGGACTGAATTCTACATCTACTTTTACTGACTGAGATTTGAGATCAGCAGCCATCAGAAACAGAATAAGTATTAATATGCTTTTATAGTTCATCATTTAATCTGAGTTTTTATAGTTTCAGTTTATTTTTTAATTTCCAGGATTTCGTATTTCTTGAGTTCAGAATAATCTGAAGTAATCACGGTTTCTCCTGCTTTCAACCCCGAAACGACTTCGTAAGATAACGGATTTTCCCTTCCCAGCGCAACCGTTCTTTTTTCAGCTTTATTACCTTTTACTACAAATATCCACTTTCCGCCAGTATCTTTATAAAAATTACCTTTAGAAACCATCAGAGTTTGGGTATCGGCAGATAGTTTCAGTTTTACGCCAAAAGTCATCCCTATTTTTAAGTTTTCCGCTTTGCCATCCGTGAAATTCAATTCTACAGAAAACTGTCCGTCTTTTACTTCAGGAAGAATTTTAGTAATAATCACTTCATATTGCTTTCCATTGTTTTCCAAACTGCCTTTAATTCCCGTTTGAAGCTTATTAATATAATATTCATCTACTTTTGCAACCAGTTTATATCCATCCATCAAATCAATTTTTCCAATACTTTGCCCCGTCGTAAGATTTTCTCCAATCGAGACAGTAAAAGAAGAAAGCCTTCCCGAAGCAGGTGACATAATCAGGAAATTATTTTTATTGGAACGCAAAATCTGCATACTTTTTTCCATTTGAGCAATTGACGAATTTACCGCGGAGATCTGAGAAGCTCTGGATTTTTTTTCATTGGAAGCACCATTTTCAACGATTGATTTTCTCTGTTTTTGATAATTAAGATTTTGCAAACTTATATCATAATCTGTCTTTTTACCTATTTCGGCATCATAAAGACGTTTTTGCAAATTGAAGCTTTGCAAGGCCGTATTATAATCATTCTGAGCCTGTAATAATTCTTTATCCTGGGCAAATTCCTGATTTTTCAGTTCCAAAAGAGAGCTTCTCATCTGGCTGATCTGCTGCATGATACCCGTTTCCTGATTTAGATAATTAAATTCTGTATTCGGATTATAAACCTGCGCGATAGGTTGTCCTTTTGTAAGTATTTGTCCGTCTTCCGCAAAAATTTCTTTGATGGCTCCGCCTTCCAGAACATTTACCAACGAAGAATTTAATGATTGTGTTTGCGCTGTCACCATCAGCATATCTTCAAATTTACCTCGTGTAACTTCATCAGTCTGAATATCTTCCGCTGAAACATTATACGTTTTTTTTTGTTCCATAAAGTAAATGCCAAAGACAGATAATCCTGCCACAATCACTACTCCTCCTAAAACAAATTTTAATTTAGATTTCTTTTTTACTATTTTCGTATCCATATTAAAGATAACTCGTTTGCTTACAATTAATTACACAATACTGAGACCAAAGAATTATAATTTTGTAATTCATTGAAAATCTGAAACAAGGCTTTTTGATTAACTTTAGAAACTGTTCATTTCCGAACACTTTTTGTGCGAAAACGGACACTTTTAACTTAAACTGAAAAAGAGTTTTGATTTAATTAAATAAAAAACAAATAATGCGTAAAAAAGAAGCTCATATTTTAATAGTCGACGATGATGAAGATATTTTATTTTCAGCAAGAGTTTGGCTAAAAAAATTCTTTTCACAGGTAAGCTGTCTCAGTCAGCCCACGAAAATTTTGAAATTTTTAAC
>DKLU01000009.1:2917-7308 GCA_002455915.1 Chryseobacterium sp. UBA6632 | reverse complement strand
TTGAAATTTTTAACTGAAAATCAGATTGATGCAGTGGTTTTAGACATGAATTTCCGAAAAGGATTTGAAAACGGACAAGACGGATTGTATTGGATGAACGAAATAAAAACCCTTGAACCCCAGCTTCCTATCATCTTAATGACCGCTTATGGCGAAGTTGAACTTGCCGTGGAAGCATTAAAAAACGGAGCTTCAGATTTTATCTTAAAACCCTGGAATAACGAAAAATTATACGCTTCTGTAAATTTAGCTGTTGATATTTCGCGGAAGAATAAAAAGCTGAGTCAGTGGGAAAATATCAATCAAAAAAGCAATCAATATCAGTTAGACACTCACTCCGTAAAAATGCGGGATATTTTAGACCAAATTGAAAAAGTAGCACCTACCGATGCAAACGTTTTACTTTTAGGCGAAAACGGAACCGGAAAATATGTATTGGCAGAATCAATTCATGAACAATCAGACAGAAAAAGTGAGCCCTTTGTTCATATTGATTTAGGTAGTATTTCAGAAAATCTTTTTGAATCTGAATTGTTTGGATATAAAAAAGGAGCCTTTACAGATGCACATCAGGATTATGCCGGAAAGATTGAAAATGCCCAAAACGGAACCGTTTTTTTAGATGAAATAGGAAATCTTCCGTTGCAGCTTCAGACTAAACTTTTAAGCTTAATTCAAAATAAAAAACTGGCAAGAATCGGTGAAACAAAAGAAAGGCAACTGGATGTCCGCTTTATTTTTGCTACTAATGAAAACCTTAAAAAAGCCGTTGGAGAAAACCGTTTTCGTCAGGATTTGTATTACAGAATCAATACCGTTGAAATTCAGATTCCGGCTTTGAGAGAGAGAACAGAAGATATTGATCTTTTGTCACAATATTTTTTGAACCGATACAAACAAAAATATCATAAACCAAATTTAGAATTAGACGAAAATTTATTAACTAAGCTTAAAAATTATTCTTGGCCGGGAAATATTCGTGAATTGGATCATTGTTTAGAAAGAAGTGTAATTTTATCCAACTCAACCGATCTTCAGTTGTTGATGCCTCAGCATGAAGAACAAGATAACACCATTATTAACCTGAATATTGAGGAAATGGAAGAAGTTTTAATAAAAAAAGCTTTAAAAAAGCACCGAGGAAATATTTCGTCAGCCGCTGAAGATTTGGGGCTTTCGAGAGCTGCGCTGTACAGAAGAATGGAAAAATTCGGTCTATAATTCAAATAAAATTTTGAAATTGAATGAATAAAAATAATTATATCTGGTTGATTTACATTTTACTTTCCATTATAAGCGGAATGTTTTGCTATCACTTTTTTATTGAAGGAAAATGGATTAACGTGATTCTTTTTACTTTGATGATTGCTGTATTTTTATTTCTAGCTAATTCAGCATTTTTAAGTCAAATTTCAAAAACAGAGAAAATTATTTTATCAATTCTCAGAAAAGATTTTTCATTATTTCCTAAAGAAGAGGGTACAGAATTAACGAACAGCAGCGTAAAGTTGTATTATCAAAGTAAAAATGAGCATCTATCGTTGTCATCTTATAAGCTTCTTTATGAAAGTATTTTAGACCAACTGGAAATTGGATTAATGATTTTGTCTGAAAAAGATACGGGATGGAATGTTTTTTATGTAAATCCTACTTTTCTTGAAATTTTGCAGATTCCAAAATATAATTCGTGGAATTTATATGAAAATAAAATTCCTGAGTTTTATCGATTAATAAAAGAAACCAATTATGAAAGTTCACAGGATTTTTTTGATATTTCAATTCATCAGAATACCAAACAATCTTTCTCTTTAAGAACAAAACAAGTTAAAAATGTTCAGCACAGTTTTTATATAATCACTTTAGAATCTGTTCAGAAAATTATTGAACAAAAAGAAAAACTGGCTTGGAATAACCTAATGAAAGTGATTTCCCATGAATTGCTTAATACCCTGACACCCGTAAACAGCCTGATTCAGAATTTAGAATATATCAGCAATCAGGAGGTCGTAGATAAAGACGATCAGCAGGAAATGAAGGAAAGTTTAGCAATTATCAATTCGAAATCCAGACAACTTCTGAATTTCGTCAATAATTACCGACAGGTTGCGGAACTTCCAAAACCTTTACTGGCAAGTGTTTCTTTGAAAAGAATAACAGAAAACGCAATCGCTTTTCTTAAGCAGGAATTTGAAAAGAATAAAATTAAGGTTATTACTGATTTAGATGAACAATTTATTTCAGCAGATCAGAAAATGATCGAACGTTGTGTTATCAACCTTTTTCTGAATACTATTTTTGCAGTGAATGAAAAAGAGGAAAAAATCGTTACAATCAGTATTAAACAAAAAAATAACCGCGTCGTTTTAAGCGTTTCTGATAATGGATCAGGAATAACAGATGAAATAAAAGATAAAATTTTTCTTCCATTTTTTACCACCAGAAATAACGGCTCCGGAATTGGGTTAACGCTTTCAAAAAGTATTATGGAAGCCCACAAAGGTTACCTGAATTATCAGAGTCTTGATGAAGGAAGCTGTTTTGAGATGTGGTTTTTGAGGTAAGCTTTCTCACCGTAGAATTACAGCTTTGCATAATTTGAAATTACATTCCCAAATCCTTCCAGAATTGTACTGCTTTTTTGCAGTATGAAATCAACACAGCAACAGTTTATCATTATTTTAGCCTTATTTTTAAGCAATTTTATTTTTGCACAAAAGAGTGAGAGTCAATCTAAACCTATTAAAATTTCCCATGCCGAACCCCTTTATGCCGACCTAGTAAGAGATCTTGGAGCAAGAAAAGGAGAAAAAGAATTTAATTTGGGCGCCGGATTTATAAATCATAAAGGGTACAGTGAATACTCTTCTTTAGTGGAATATGAATTTGCCCCTGTCAACCGTTTAGGATTGGAAGTAGAAGCTGATTTTTCTTTTTTCAGGAGATCTGAAAAAAATTCAGCAGTTCCAGGAAATCGACTTGAAAATTTACGTTTCTCTATGCAGTATTCCTTTTTTGTTTCTGAAAAAATCAACACTACGTTGGCAGCCGGATATACACAGGTTTTTGAATTTACTGATTTTAAAAATTACGGAAAGAACAACCTTTTCACTGGCACCATATACAATCCTTTTGTTATCGCAGCCAAAAAATGGGGCAGCAATTTTCATACGCTGATGTATGCGGGACCCCTGTTTAAGCACGATTTTGATCGGTCAGAAACGAATATCGATTGGCAGATTAATACTTCGTTTATTTATACCATTCCCGGCAGCGGACATTTTGTTGGGGTTGAATTTAACAAAGAATTTGATCATGGTAAATTTGAAATGACCATTCGTCCGCAGGTGAAAATAAAAATCAATAAAAAACTGGCACTTGGAGCCGTGGCGGGCATCCCAGTTCATAAAGAAGAAGGTTTCAGTAGTTTTTTCAGAGTTATTATTGAACCATAGAAAATAATCAACCTCTTTAATAAGGTTTTCAAGAGGTTGAATTTAGTTTAAAATCAATTTTTTATTTATAATTTGGAATCGAAAGATTGGTATTAATTAATATTGTATCCCGATTATTCCGTATTTCAAATTTGCCAGAATTGCCATTATATAAATATTCAGCATAATCCTTTTTCTGATGTTTATAATATTCCTGAATCGTTGTAGGATTTTCTTTGTAAATAATTTTCAAAACACTGTCCATTTTAATTTCTGTGTTTAATTTTCTACCTGTAAAAGCGACATCATTTTCATTCAAAGTACTGTTAGGAAATGGATTAAGATGATTTTGTTCCGTAAACTCTTCAATTTCTTGTTTAATGGTATCTTTCACACTATTTCCAGCATAATTTTCTTCAGCTGGCGAACTGATAAAGCTTTTTCCTTCTTTGGAAAACATAAAATAAAACACCAACATTCCGATGACGGACAGTCCCAATATTATAGAGGTTATCATGAAAACAGGAGAGTTTCTTCTGCTTTTCACAGTCAGCTTACTGTATCCTGAAAACCCGTCACCAGAAGATGAACTCATTGCCAAAGACGGAGATCGTTGCCTGGTGGCTGACGATGACGATAAAGACGACAAACTTTCAATTCTACTGTTTTGATTGATTTTTTCTGTAAAAATCTTTTTATTTTCTTGATGAAACTGTTTTATTACCACTAACTTTTCTCCTGATTTCAGTTTACTGATACATTCATTTAGCTTTAATTCAAATTCATTGAAATTTGCATTTACGGCTTTTATTTTTTCCTTTGACTCTTCTATTTTAACTGAATTTTCTGCATGCTTTTTTTCATTCAGTTGAATTTTATTTTCAAGCTCACTGATTAATAATTTTCGTTCATCTCCTAATTTCTGTTTTTCATTTTCATAAGAATGAATAGTCTTTTCAA
>DKLU01000009.1:0-2757 GCA_002455915.1 Chryseobacterium sp. UBA6632 | reverse complement strand
AAGCTTTTCTGTTCATCATCAAATTTTTTAATCTCGTTATTCAGCCCCGGAATTTCAACAATTTTAAAGATTCCTTTTTGATTCACAAACTCTGCAATCTCTTTAGCATCCGTGAAATAGATCATATCGTAAACATTCAGAAGCATTGTTGTTCTGTTAAAAAGTTCCTGCAATTGTGAAGGTTCTGTTTTACAATAAACAACGAGATAATTTCCTGTACTTTGAGAAAAATTGAGATCATCCAAAGGTTTTTCATTTAATCCGATTTTATCAAAATCTTTAGGTTTTGAAACGGAAAAATCTTTTGAATGATTCACAATAAACGTTTCATTCTGAACATTTTTATTTTCCAGATTGGTATGAAATTCATTCAAAACATCAATAATAAGATTTTCGTTCGCCGAAGTATTCAGAAAAATCAAACTTGAACCGACGAAGGTTCCTCCCCGTTCGGAATTCTGCTCTTTCGCAAAAGTATAGATTGAGTACGAAATAATATTCTGTCCTGCCGCAGCTTCTTTTCGGATTCCATAAAGTTTCGTATTTGGAAAAAGCTTAATTGCATCCGTTTTCAGATCAAATGTTTTGATTTGCTTTGATAACTCTGCATTTCCCCCCAGCAAAGATTGCCTAAAGCCGTTGGGATTTCCAAAAGTCCCGAAGGCACAAAAAAAATAAGAACTGCTCATGAATTGGTAAAACTAAATTTTAAACGCTCCCAAAAAGTCCCTTCATAATCCAGATCATAGCCTACAATGCTTCGGTAAAGCCATTTCGACAAAACCTCAGCGGTTGAAAGATTCAACAAACTCACTTTTTCCTGTCCGACAGAATTTTGCACACTTCCAATCGTGTAATACGTTTTGCTTAAACCATAGGTATCAATGCGTTGCGCGGTCATGGGAAGGCGTTCAATTACAAAACCATCCAATTCTTCAGGGCTTTCCACATCCATTCTTCCCGATTTGTCCCATTTTGAAACAATTAAAATAGCATTTACTGATTTCAGATTTTTCCCTTTTCTCTCCAGCTCATCCAGAAATTCATTGATCAAGCTATCGTCTCGGTGCGCCGATTCATAACTTGTAACAATGATAAAAGTAAGCGGAATATTGGCATTCAGGAAAGACTCAATGCTGCTATGATAACTTCCTCCCCTTCTAATTTCGTTGTGATTTTCACCCGAAGTTTCCAAAAAAGTAAGATCAATCGGGACTACCCTTTTAGACTTATTATTAGGTTCAAAAACCAAATCCAGACGTGTGACCTGATCTCTCGTGGTTCTGTTGGGTAAAACTCCTTGTCTGATATTTTCAAAGAAATCTGACAACAGAACATTTGCCTCTTTAGAATTTGGTGTTCCTAATTTAGGACGTAAAACTCCGGCATGAGAACGCAGATAGTATAACATGGAAGAAAGAATCACCGATTTCCCAGATTCTGCTGTACCAAAGAAAAATACGAAGTTGCTGTCTTTATTTTTTATATCATTTGAAATGGTTCTTGCAATCGGAACAAAATCTTCCTGAACGTCGTCATTTGTTTCAAAAGAAAGAGGTTTCAGCATCTCCTCTGTTTCGCTGTCGAAAGATAGCGGCTTAAAATTATCGTGATTATCCATGGCTTAGTTATTTGGAATTAAAGTTCTTCCGCTTCTTTTGTTGTTAAATACACTTCCGCGGTTATTTCTGTTATTGTCTGGGCTTGTGACCAATAAAATAATGATTACAATCACAAAATCCAGCAGGATACAGCCCGCCAACACCACAAACTGATACATTCCGAAATGCTTAATAGCATGTTCAAACGCAAAACCTATTTTTCCCACTTCCTGTGTTTGGGAAACCAAAGGTTCAAAGCTGATTTTGTCTTTTCCCAAAACATTTTCTGCTCGGCTTCCCAATTTATTATATTCGGAAAGGGATTCATCAATAATTCCCTGAGACAACTTATCTTTCTCATTTTTAGACAGAAGCAGCAATTCCTGAATATTTTTATTCCATTTTGCAGTGGCAAGATTAATATCTGTTTTCAGTACGCGCTCTTCGGTAGATAAATCAGAAACCATATTATCGATCTGATTGCCCATTCTTTCAGCAAGATCTGCATAATCATTTCCTACAGGTGTTAATAGATCGACTTTCTGGCCTGTTAGTTTTTCAATATCTGCAATCAGGGAAAGAGCACGGCTGCCGATGCCTTTATTTCCGGGATCTTTAATCTGTTCCATCAATTGTTTTTTCTTTATTTCAATATTTTGGGTCGTCGATTTATTGTACTTATAATTCAGTTTAGACTCAATGTTTCCTTCCAAATCCGTAAAGCTTTTATTGATGGCTCTGAGTTCATCTTTGTAAATATCCGTCTTCATAAACCTCGTATATAACGCATTAAAATTAGCAATGAAGCAAAATGAAGCGATGAAAATGTAAATCCCCACAAGGCTTCCAGTAGGTTTACCTTCTAATTTAGCACTTCTCAGCAACCAACAGAGAAAAAGAAGCAAAAGCGAAAGAACCAAAGCAATAACAAAAGATGCTGGTCCGAAAATCTGTTGTAAGCCCAACCAGGTCTGGTAAAAGCTGACACTAATGAGAAGTAATGCAAGGACTCCCAAGAAGAGATCCGATGGTGTAGTTTTTTTATTCATAAGACATTTAATTATTTTTATAAACTTTTATTTATAAAACCATTAATTTTATAATGCCCGAAACTACAACCAATGAACAAAAAAAAATTACGGCTTCCCGTAATTTG
>DKLU01000011.1:2777-6106 GCA_002455915.1 Chryseobacterium sp. UBA6632 | reverse complement strand
GGATACACCAAATCAAAATAATCAAACGCTTTATCGAGATTGATGAAAATTTTGCCGTCTGTAAGATCTAAAACCTCATCCAAAGTCGGAACTTTCATCTGTGTGGGAGAACCCACTCCATCTCTCAAATACATTTCTTTAATTTCTGCCAATGTATAATCCGAAGGTTTACCTTTTCCGGTGGTGGTTCTGTCGATGGTATTATCGTGCATTAAGATCAGAACATTATCTTTTGTTAATGCCAAATCTATTTCCACCATATCAATTCCTTTCTCCATTGCCTTTTTAATCGCCATGATCGAGTTTTCAGGAGCTTCACGCCAATCTGCTCTGTGGGCAACTACCATCACTTTATCTTTTGGGAATTTACTTAATGAAATCTGTGCATAGGCATTAACAGAAACGCATAGAAGCAAAAGAAAAGAAGCAATCTGAGTCGTTTTAAAATTATTTTTCGCCATAATTCAGTTTTATATTAATATCCCGGATTTTGCTTGATCGCAGGATCTGTATTAATCTGATCCTGAGGTACAGGCATTATCAAATTATGAGATTTTATCATTGCTGTAGAGTATCCTGGCGTATTTTGGAAATAATTGGTCATTACAGAAATCGCTTTTCCTGTTCTCACCAAATCAAACCATCTGTGGCCTTCACCTACTAACTCTTTTCTTCTTTCCAAGGCAATTTCATCAAGCAAAGCTGTTTGAGTGGTAAGGTTTACATTAGAAATTCCCGCTCTGGTTTTTATTTTATTTAAATATAAATTAGCATTCATAAAATCATTTGCCTGTGCATAACATTCTGCCATCAAAAGATATACATCTGCCAAACGAAGCACCACCACATTGCTTCCTCCGTCTGCAACAGCAGCAGATGTTTTCACCAATTTTTTGGTATAAGGAACATTATTGGTAGTAATACCTAAATAAGCATCTCTTCTGTTTTTATCATCACTTCCAAAAAGAGAATAAATTTCTTTTGTAGGAAGATTATGCCCTTTAGCTCCCGGTACAAATCCTGAAGGACTGAACATTTGATAGGCCTGGCTTCCTTCTGTATTACCGTTTAGCCCTGAAGCAAACTGAACATCAAAAATAATTTCAGCATTATTTTTATTAGCTGGATCAAAAATTTTACTTATATCAGTAGGCACCAATAATTGATATCCTAAACTTTCTACCTGTTTAAAATAAGGTAAAGCTTCGCTAAATTTATTTCTGGTAACCAATACTTTCCCTAAAATTCCCAAAGCAGCGCCTTTTGTTACTCTACCGTTCTGAGCCGCTTTTGCAGGCAATAAATTAATTGCATCTTTCAACTCAGTTTCAATGAAATTATAAACGGTTTCGGAAGACGTTCTTCCCTGTCCGAAATATTCATTCACATCTACCGTTTCCTTTGTCGCTAAAGGCACATCTCCAAAAATTCTAACTAAATTGAAATACATTAAAGCCCGTAAAAACTTTACTTCACCTGTTCTATAATTTTTCAGCGTTTGATCCATCGATACAGCGCCAATTCTGTTCAATACAATATTTGCCTGCTGAATTCCTATATAATTGTCTTTCCAAGTACTTGAAATCAACGAATTATTAGGTTGAATGGTAAAAAAATCAAACTCACCGTAGGTAAAACTGTCATTTGCCGGAACCTCATCAAATGTATTATCAGAAGGAATTTCGCCAATTGCCAACATTGCCAACTGATATTGGCCATTGTATTGTAACGAAGCATAAACAGAATTTACCCCTTGCTCCAACTGTGCTTGATTCTGATAAAAAAGAGCCGTTTGTTTAATACTTTCAGGAGCCGTATTCAGCACATCAGAAGAACATGACTGTAATAAAACGATGGCTAATAATGGTATATATAATTTTTTCATTTATTTAAAATTTAATTAAAAACATTCAGATTAAAATTTCATATTCATTCCGAAAGAATACGTTCTGGCTACCGGATAATATCCGTTGTCATATCCTTGTGTTAAAACACTGTCTGAGTTCGCATCTAAGTTTTGACCTTTGTAAGAAGTGAAAGTCAACAAGTTATTTCCCATAAAGTACAATTGAATAGATCTTACCTTTAAAGCTGATGTTAAACTTTCCGGAAGATTATAAGCCAATCTTAAAGATCTCAGTCTTACATAATCCCCATTTTTAAAGAAAATGCTTGATGTTCTCGCTTCTTTTCTGTTGTTTGAAAAGTTCATGTTCGGCATTGCATATGTTCCATTCGGATTGGTAACAGGATTGTATCGGTTGTCAAAATATTCCTGATTTGCCACCCCAAAACCTTCTCCGGATTCTGTAATACTCACCTGATCTCCGTTGTAAATTTTTCGCCCTAATTCACTATATAAAGTAAAATTTAATTCAAAGTTTTTATACTTAAATGAATTGGTAAAGCCCATCACATATTTTGGAATTCCAGATCCAAAACTTTTCTTATCATTAGCATCAATCTTTCCATCTTTATTGATATCCTCCATGATATAATCTCCAACCATTGTACCTTCGATGTGAGGCGAATTATTAATTTCTGCCTGTGTTTTATACACTCCAAGAATATTATATCCGTACATTTCAGCGATAGAACCTCCTACTTTTGTTACAGAGAAATTGTTTGCACCTGTCACAATCTGAGTCTGATTATCTGCTAAAGCCAATACTTTATTTTTGTTTGCAGAAAAGCTTAAATTATTAGAATATTCAAAATCATCACCGATATGAACTGGTCTTAATGATAACTGCAGTTCCAAACCTGTATTCCTGATCTTCCCGATATTCTGAAGAGCCGTTGTATAACCCGATTGCTGAGGAACTGGAACATCAAGAAGCAATCCGTTTCTGTTTAAAATATAATAATCGGCAGAAACATTTAAATATTTATTGAATAAAGAGAAATCGATCCCGAAGTTGGTAGATTCAGATTTTTCCCAAGACAAATTCACGTTTGCCGGCGTATTCGAACGGTATCCCGGAGCTAATATTCCACCAAAAACATAGTTCTCAGGTGTCATTAATGACACTGCACCGAAGTTTGGAATCTGGTTGTTTCCATTGGTTCCTAAACTAAATCTAAATTTAACGGGATCAATGAATTTATTTTTCGGGAAGAAGCTTTCATTACTCAACGTCCATCCTAAAGACAACGCGTAGAAATCTCCCCATTTTGTATTTGCTCCGAATCGCGAAGAACCGTCTCTTCTGTAAGATGCCATGAAGCTGTATCTGCTGTCGTAGCTATAATTAAATCTCGAAAAATAAGACAATAATGCCCAGGTATAATCGGTAGCATCGATTTTAAAAGAGCTTCCTCCTGAAATA
>DKLU01000011.1:0-2702 GCA_002455915.1 Chryseobacterium sp. UBA6632 | reverse complement strand
CCTTCCTCCTGAAATATTTTCAAGGCTGTTATCCGGAAAACCAGCTGCCAATGTTACGACTTGGTTAGACTGCTCTTTCTGAAAAGACTGTCCAGCAATAAAGTTAAATGAATGGTTATCTAGTTTTTTATCAAAAGTTAATAAATTTTCAATCAAATAATTTTTAGTAATGTATTCCGTTCTGCTTGCTGAGGCAACATCAACATTGGCCGCCGTTCTATAACTTCCCACTGTAGAAGGTTTAAAAAAGTTATATTCATAGCTTGAATAATCACCTCCCGCAGAAACTTTATATCTGAAATCCTTTAAAAAGTTCCATTCTGCGAAAATATTTCCGAATGTCTTAAATAAAGTATATTTCCTTTTCGTCATTTCTGCAATAGCCACAGGATTTTCTACTAAAGCACCGTCATAAGGACCATTCTCTCTAATCTCTTGAGAAATCAAAAGATTTCCGTTTGCATCTCTTGGAGAAAAGAAAGGATACATGGTACTCGCCATTTGCAGCAAATTATATGTTCTTCCTCCATTTACCATGTCAAAAAGTTCACCTTTCGCGAAAGATGGTGTCATGGAAACTCCAAACTTTAATTTATCTGTAATATTCGTGCTTAAATTGATATTTCCCGAATATTTTTCATATCCTGTTCCGATCAATAACCCTTTTTGATTCAAATAACTTCCGGTAAATGAATATTTTGTTTTTTCATTTCCCCCCAATACGTTGAATGCTGTATTACTCATCGGCGCGGGTTTCAAAACTGTGGAATACCAATCTGTATCGGTAAGTCCCGGTTGTTTATTAAGATAAGGGATCAGATAATTCGGAATCAATTCTCTCAAAGTGGCTCCTTTTGCTACTCTCGTTGCATTATCATCAGAAGCACTTCTCCCTGCCCCTTTTGAAAGATAATTGTTATCTCTGGCTTCTTTCATATAAGTCGCCATATCATACGCATTCACAAACTTTTCGTTGTCACTTCTGGTCTGAATTCCGTAATAAGAATCCAAAGTATACTCAAGCTTGCCTTTTTTTCCTTCTTTGGTCTGAATCAAAACCACACCATTCGCCCCTCTGGAACCATAAATTGCTGTTGAAGCCGCATCTTTCAACACATCAATTGAAGCAATTGAATTAGGATCGATGGAATTTAAGTTAGTGCCTTCTGTTAAAGGAAAACCATCAACAACAATCAGCGGATTAGCACCTGCTGTTAATGTTCCCACACCACGTACACGAATCGTGGGCGAAGAACCCGGCGTTGCATTTGCCTGCGTTACCTGAATTCCCGTTGCTTTACCGGCAATCATATCTCCGAAGTTTCCTGAGGCTACACTTTTCAAATCTTTTTCAGACATGGAAGCAATAGAACCGGAAATATCTTTTTTGTTCTGTTTTCCGTATCCGATTAAAACCACTTCATCAATTTTCTTTTCTCTTTCTTTTACGGTATCGTTTTTTACCGCAGCATTCAGATTCATTGCAATTTTCTTCGGAGCCATTTTCATTGCGGTTCTTCTGGCTGTAATAATATTGTTCTGAACGTTAAATTCAATCGGATAGTTTTTCTGCAGATAATCCAAAGATTTATTCAAAGATTTGTAATCTATCTTTTTATCATCCACTACAATGTCCTGAAGGTCTGAAACGGAATAAAAAACCTGTACTTTTGTCGTTTTACTCAGTTTATCAAGCACCTTCGTTACGGGTAATCCCGCTGTGGCAGGATTCTGGAAGTACGTGTGTATTTCTTTCGCATAAGACATTTGTACTGTACACAAAATGCCAAGCATAGCAATACTAATTGCTGTTTTTTTCATAAATTTGCCAATGTTAATTTATTAAACTTTACCGGTTTCTAAATTGATCTATTAAGCATCGATACGCCAATATCGGTGCTCTTTTATTTTAAAATTATTTCTGTACTATTTTTTCTTTCTGGTTTTAAATTAAAAGGGAAACTAATCACGGAAAGTACTTCGTTAAGATTTCCGGTGAATGCTCCGCTTACTTTTTTATGACTGAACTTCTCCGGATAAGAAATCTTTATATTATATGTTTTTTCAAGTTGTTGAATGGCTTCTGCATATTCAGTATTATTAAAGGTAAAATCTTTCTGCTTTTCAGGATTATAAAAATGAACATTTTCATTTCCTTTTCCGTTAATCCAGATTTCTTTTGGAAGCAGATACGTTATTTTATTCTGATGTTCGATTTTCACTTTACCTTCGAATAATTCTACTTTTTTCTCTTCCGATTTCTGATCAAGGAAAAATTTAGTTCCCAATACTTGAACTTTAAAATCTCCTGCTGAAATTCGGAAAGGCTTTGTTTTATCTTTTGTAATGCTAAATATTCCTTTTCCTATAAAACTTACATTTCTGTCTTTCTTTCCAAAATTTTCGCTTACTATTAATTTACTGTGCGGTTGCAGCTCAATGATGCTTCCATCCGGTAACTGAAATGATTTTAAACTTTCCTTCGATTCGTAAACATATTCTTTTCTCGATTCCGTTTTTGAATGTTGAAAGGTTTTAAAAATCATTAAAAAAGCGATAAATGGTACTAAAGCAGCAGCAACCCAATATATTTTTTTTTTATTTTTTTGTGTTTTAATGGTATGCTCAATCCCATTCCAGATTTTTCGGTCTGTACTATCATCCATTCTCTGATCATCGGGAATGGAGTTCCACGCATTTTC
>DKLU01000414.1 GCA_002455915.1 Chryseobacterium sp. UBA6632 | reverse complement strand
CGTCGATAAACCTCCGCCAAAAGGACCTTGCATAATAGGGTATTCAATGCCTAATAATTCCGTAATTCTGTTTTTATTCCACATGATGGTATTGATTTTAGAGAAAGCGATATTAAAATTAATATTTTTAATGATTCTTTTCAGTAACAGAGAATTGATTATTGTCAGTGTTAATCTCAAATGTTTTTATTATATTTAAAACAAACCAAGTTGAAAGCATATTTAACAAAACAGAAATTATTACGACACATTAAAAAATTAAAACTATGGCATATTTAGGAATTATTGTTTTTATCGGACTGGTAACCTTATTTGCGTCCTTTTTTACGGTAAAACAGGAAACTGCAGCAATTGTGGAGCGACTAGGGAAGTTTCATTCTGTCCGTCACGCAGGTTTACAGCTTAAAATACCTTATTTAGATAGGATTTCAAAAAGAATGAATCTGAGAATCCAACAATTGGATGTAATGATTGATACTAAAACGTTGGATAATGTTTTCGTGAAGATGAAAATTTCTGTACAGTTTCAGGTCATCAGAACGCAGGTCGCTGATGCATATTACCGTTTGGAAAGCCCACATGATCAAATTACGTCTTATGTTTTTGATGTGGTAAGAGCGGAGGTTCCGAAACTAAAATTAGATGATGTTTTCCTTAAAAAAGATGATATTGCAATTGCTGTAAAAGCCGAGCTTCAGGAAGCGATGCAAAGTTATGGATACGATATTATTAAAGCATTGGTTACAGATATTGATCCGGATGAGCAGGTGAAACATGCGATGAACAGAATCAATGCTGCTGAAAGAGAAAAAACGGCTGCAGAATATGAATCTGAAGCACAAAGAATAAGAATTGTGGCGGTGGCAAAAGCAGAAGCCGAATCTAAAAAATTACAAGGACAGGGTATTGCAGACCAAAGAAGAGAAATCGCCAAAGGTTTGGAAGAATCTGTGAGAATGTTGAATAATGTAGATATCAATTCTCACGAAGCTTCTGCCTTAATTGTGGTTACGCAACATTATGATACTTTACATTCAGTAGGAGCGAGCAACAGAAGTAATTTGGTTCTATTACCGAATTCGCCGACAGCAGCAAGCGGAATGTTAAACGATCTCGTTGTCGCGATGACTACAGCAAATACAGTAGGAGAAGTAAATAAAGGAAATTATCCGAAACCTCCGAAAGATCACGAACATAACGGCTAAAAAATAAAACCCTCTGAAATTTTCAGAGGGTTTATTATTGAGTGCTATGATTTAGCTTTTTTCTTTGAAACTGTTTTTACGAAAGTATATTCTTCTGTAGCGCCTTCCAATGATTCTTTTGGCTTGTCTGCACGCACTTGAATTACATATTCATATCCCGGTGTGTACTTGAAACCTTTAATAGGCTGTGAAAAATTTTCCCAGTTTTTCTGAGTTTTTGATGTTTTCAGCTGATAACAATCACCTTGTTGGTTGATGCTCATACATGGGTTTTTCTGTGGGCCGATGATGAAGGTTTTTACATTCGCTTTTGCTTTTGGAGCTTTTGCTTTTTTCTGAGCCGATACGGCCAATGATGAAAGGGCAAGAAACCCAGTCAAAATTAAAGTTTTACTTTTCATTTGTGTAAGGATTTTAATTGTTGTTGATTATTTTTTAGTTTTCGAAACTTGTTTTACCAAAGTATATTTTATAGATGAACCATCTGCTGGTGGATTCGCAATTTTTTCAGTTTTTACTTTTAAAACATATTCATACCCAGGCTCATAAGTAAAGCCATCGATGTTGGTGTAAAAGTTGGTCCATTCTCCATTCGGAGTTTCTTTTACCTGAAGACATTTCATGGGAGCAACTCCTGTACAGTCGGCAGTTTGCGGACCTACAATAAAAGTCTTTTCATTTCCGTTTGATGATGTAGCATCCGAAGTGGTAGTACACTGCGTAAGTGAAAAAATTGCTACAGCCGGAATAAATCCCATTAAAATTGATTTAATAATTCTCATAAAATGATTTTAATCCATAGCTGTCAATTATTGTGCCGAAGTCTATCTAAGCATTTGTAGTGGTTTTACTCTTGCTTTTTAGTTTTTATTTAATTAATTTGGATGCCCTAAATTTTTTAACCAAACAAATTAAAATAGTAAAATATAAATATGAATAATCAAATTCAAGTTGAAAATTACAAGATTCAAAAACCTGAAGCATGGGCGGGAAATATTGAAGATCAGGATCTTATTGATCGTATAAAAGAATCTGAATTTGCCAAAAAACAAATTGATGAAGGAAGGGATTACTGCTATTTTTTAGACAAAAAATACTACACCAGCAATACCGAGAACAGCGAATACGTTTGTATGGCGTACACGCTGAATGAACCGGCTAATCTTGAAAGAGCCTCCGTTTCGGAAGTGGTGGTGGAAGAAAATGAAATCTATAATATTCACCGAATCAGTGTGTTGAGAGATGGGGTTTTAATTGATAAAATTCCCGATACAAGCATTAAAGTTTTCGACAGTGAAAATCAAAGTGCAGGCGGAGTTTTGAGCAGCAACAAAAAAATTAATATTACGATTAAAGATCTCAGATTGTATGATGTTCTTATTTTAGAAGATTCTCGTGTAAAAGCTTTTACTGAAAGAGATTTTTTAAGAAAAGAATTTTCAAAACACGTTTGGGTGAGTCCGGATAATTATTGGGCGTATGGTAATTTTAAGTTTACCTTTATTAATGATCGAGATCAGCTGATTGCTTACAAGAAAACATTCTTCCGAGATGAGCAGGGCAATGTTTTGCAGCCGGAAATTAATTATCTGAAAAAAGGTGACCGATTTGTAATTGATGAGGTTGATTATATTAATCCGGTTGATGCCAATCGTGAAATTTTTCCTTTTATAGATTTTGCTACGGAAAGCAACTGGAAAGATCTGTCTAATTATATTGCTCCATTATACGAAGAAATTTTCAGTAAAGCAGCTTTACCAGAATATGCTCCGAATTTAGTAGAAAAGTTAGATGCGATTACTGATTCCGATGAAAAACTTCAGTTCGCGATTGAATATGTTCAGAATAATATCTATTATATTTTCAATGCCAATGAAATGAATGGTCACAAGCCGCAAGAGCCGTCTGTAACGTATGAAACCAAGCAGGGAGATTGTAAGGCGAAATCTGTGCTGTTAAAATCTATTTTGGATTATATTGGAGTAGATTCTTCAATCGTTTTGGTGAATTTTCATACAGATTTCTATATTAAATATTATCTGCCGTCTTTGCTTACCTTCAATCATGTGATCGTGAAAATTAATCATAAAGGTGAAGATCATTTTGTGGATGCAACGCTTCGTGATGAATTCGGGTATCTTGAAAATCGTGGATTTACCTATTTTATGCATTATCTGGAAGTAAAAAAAGATCAGGAATTATACGAAAGAAAGGCTTATAAATATCCATATTATTGTGTTGATGAAAAGGTAGAATTTAAGGCTAAAGAAGATACCGGACATCTTAAACTGATAACTGTTTATCGTGGAAACCGCGCCAATGCAATGAGACGATATTTCAAAAATACCAATAAAAGGGAAGTGGTAGACAGCTGGAATAATTTCCTGTTTTACAGTTTGAATTATTCTAACGACCGAAGCGGAACAGATGTAAGAAATGTGTTTAAAGATGCTGCAATTGATGTTGTAAGCGACGATAAAAAGTTGAATGAGTTTACGATTCAATACCAATCTACGATCGATAATCCGTATTTTACAGATCCTCAAAAGAACCGATTTTTGATGTATTTTGATCGAAACGTAGTAAAAGCCGGAGCAAGAGATTTTATGCATAAAGATTTACCTTTCTGGCATAATTTCGACAGTGAAAAGTATGAAATATCGCTTCACACCGATCAAAAAATCGATACGGAAGAAAAATATACGGTTCAGGAAAGCACGATTTCCAATCCTTATTTTGATTATAAAAGCCGTAAAAAAATCACTAAAAACGGCGGAACGGTTTATATTGAATACAATCCTTTAGTAAATATAGAAATTCCGCAAGAGCAGTTTGAAGATTTCAGAACGGCCCATCATACGGTAGCAGATAGTAATTTCGGAATCGGTGTTGATATTATCGAACCGGGATTGATGAATATGCTGAAATTTAGCTTTAAAAAGAAGTTTAAGTAGTTAAGCTGGAAGCTTAAAGTTAATATGTGCAATGTTGAATTCCCCTTCTTTGAAGGGGTGGATTTTTGCGAAAGCAAAAAGACGGGGTAGTCAGAGTATTTTCAAACAAATCATTAAAAATTGATCTTAAAATATCTCTTTTGAACAATAACGGCGGGTTTGCAAAGCAAACCCGCCGATACTTTGTATACTCATGATTAATTTATTCTTTTTCAATTTCAGCCTCAGCCTCAATCTTTCTTGTTATAAATTTCTGTTTTCCAATCAACAATTCAAAGAACAGTTTAAAATCAGAAATCAAAGACCAAAGCGGATATTTGAATGTTGCAGGTTTATTTTTTTCAATCACGGCATGGCTAAACCACGCAAATCCGTACCCGAAAATCGGAATATACCAAAGAAACCTTTCTTTGCCTGAACTGATAACATATCCGATGACACAAAACACAAGCAATATTCCCAAAAAATGGAAAATCCGTGTTCCTGTTTTACTGTGTTCCGTAAGGTAAAACTGATAAAATTCTTTGAAGGTTTTTATTCTTTCAGACATGGCATTTTTAGTTTAGAATTAAGAAATCTAAAGCAATAAGTTCGCCAAAATATAAAAAAGAAAATCGCGAAAAAGCAGGTTTGTAATACCATTGCCTTTTCGCGATTTTGCTAATTATTTTAAATATTTTTATGCCTTATTCAGCTTGCTGTTTTTGTATCCGTAGAAAAAGTAGATCACCAATCCGATAGCAAACCAAAGTCCGAACCAAAACCAATTTTCATGACTCATTCCTGTTAAAAGATAAAGGCAAGAGCTTAATCCGATTAATGGAATTAATGACAAATTTTTAATAAAAGCCCAAGCGCAAATTGCAATATTAATCAGAATAAAAAAGAAAATAGACGCTCTGAATTCTCCTTCCTTAGGATCTTTCCAATCCATTAAATTTTGGAAAAATTCCGGTTGCCAATAATAAAAAGTAATTAATCCGCCGATAAAAATAACAGGGAAAATAATCTTTCCATTGATGTATGGAAGGTGGAATCTCCCTTTGATCTTTTCCTTTGCCGGAAGTACCAAAACCCCTGCGCAAACCAATACGAATGCGAAAATCGTCCCAATACTCGTAAAGTCAAGAATGAAAGATTTATCTGTAAATAAGATAGGAATTCCCACTACAACACCTGTAACAATTGTGGCGAAAGCAGGCGTTTTATATTTCGGATGAACTGTTTGAAATTTCTGTGGCATTAATCCATCACGGCTCATGGCGTACCAGATTCTTGGTTGCCCCATCTGGAAAACCAATAATACAGTGGTGATGGCAACGATGGCAATAAATGATACGGTAAGTTCCATCCATGCAACATTCGCATTTCCTTTTTCAAAGATAAAAGAAAGAGGATCTCCTACGCCGTCGAACTTTCTGTAATCAACCATTCCGGTTAATACTAAGGTTAATGCAATATAAATAAACGTACAAAGCACCAACGAAATAATCATTCCTTTAGGTAATGTTTTCTGCGGATCTTTAGTTTCTTCTGAAAGTACACTTAAAGCATCAAAACCGATGTAAGCAAAGAAAACCCCCGAAACCGCACTCATAACGCCAACAAAACCATTAGGCATAAATGAAGCTGTTCCTGTTTCAAGGCTCACTGGTGTCCAGTTTTCAGTATTGATATAAGAAAAACCAACCAAAACTACCAAAACGATAACCGCTAATTTTAAGATTACCAAAGAGTTGTTGAAATTTTTACTTTCCTTTACTCCGATATAACATAGCCATGTAATTAATCCGTTGATTACCAAAGCGGGAAGATCAAAAATGATTTTTAAATTACCTAATAAAGGCGCTGTTTTCCAAGCGTTTAGTAATTCTTTATTTTCAGAACCATTCATAATCGCTTTCTTGGCTTCTGTGTAGCTACACGTCAGATAATCCGGAATATGCATTCCTAAACGATGCAGGAAACTTGTAAAATAATCAGACCATGAAAAGGCAACATAAATATTCCCGAAAGAATATTCCATGATCAATGCCCAGCCGATGATCCAGGCAATTAATTCACCAAAACTGGCGTAAGCATACGTATAAGCAGAGCCCGCCGTAGGAATTCTACTCGCAAATTCTGCATAGCAAAGTGCCGTAAAGCCACAGGCAAAACCGCATATCAAATATAGCAAAATAACACCGGGGCCGCCTCTGAAAACGGCTTCTCCCAAACTACTAAAACTTCCAGCACCAATAATCGCCGCAATACCAAAAAATACGATGTCCCAAACACCCAAAACCCTTAGCAGACTGGTAGATGTATCTGTTTCTGAATAGATTTTTCTTCTAAAAAGTTGACTCATTCAATTCTATATTTGATTTTGAAAAAAACAAATGTAATTATTTCTCAGAAATAATTTAGATTTTCTTAAGGTATCTTACGGAAAAGTTAAGAAGTCTTAAAAAATAATACACTTATCAACAATGTGTTAAAACGCTTGTGTATACAATATCTTTTCAATATTTTCGTTTTCAAATTGTGGATAAATATTCCCCGAAATTTTAAATATCTAGTTGATTTTCAGCTTACACGTTTTAAAATTTAAAATTAAATGAAATCAAGAAAAATACTTCTAGCGACTGCGGTGCTGTATTTCGGTGTATCCGAAGCTCAGCAGTCACAATACTTTACCCAAAAGGAAAATTACAGGTTTAATCTGGCAGAAAATCTTTATCAGACCAAAATATATAATGCTTCTCAATTCGAATATGCAAGACAATATTTCTATAATCAGAATTTGTCGCGCTCGAAAAAAGAGGCGGCGCAGTTTTTTGATAACGTGATCGGGGTTATTCTTCAGAAAAATCATGCGGAAGAGGGTTTAACTGCTTTCATGAAAGAATATCCGAACTCAGCGTATTTTGCACAGGCCAATTTACCGTTGGCGGATTATTATTTAGCTAAAAAAGATTTTGAAAAAGCTTTGGAAACTTTGAAAAAAGTAAACCAATATCAGCTTTCAAAAGAAGAAAATACTCAGTATATCTTAAAGTTAGGATATGCTAAATTTATGATGGGCGATTCTAAAGGGGCAACAGATGCTCTGGAAGAAGCTTACAAAACAGCTGACGATTCTCAGAGAGGAGATATTGCCTATATGTTGGGTCACCTTTATTATTCGAACAGGCAGAATGATAAGGCATTTCAGTATTTCGATTCTGTAAAAGATCAGCCGAAATATTCTAAACTGGTGCGTCCTTACTATGTTCAGATGTATTATAATGATAAAGATTATGATAAAGCTATTTCTGAAGGAAACGCCTTGCTGAACGAAAGTATTTCGGAATCTTATAAAGCAGAGGTTCATAAAATTATTGGAGAAAGTTATTTCATGAAGAAGGATTATACTTCTGCATATCCTCATTTGAAAGATTATCTGAGCGTTCAGCAAAATCCTTCTGAAAATGATCTTTACGAGATGGGATTTGTTGCGGCTCAGCTTAAAAAATATGACGAAGCGGTTTCTTATTACAACCAACTATTAAACAGCAATTCTGCATTGGCTCAAAATGCTTATTATCAGCTTGGAAATGCGTATTTGGCAGTTGATAAAAAGCAGGAAGCGCTTTCGGCATTCCGTTCGTCTTATCAGATGGATTATGATGCTAAAGTTAAAAAACTGGCGCATGAACAATATGCTAAACTGAGCTACGACATCGGAAACCCGTTTGAAAGTGCGTCTACGGTAATTCAAAGATACATCAACGAAAACCAAAATGATGCGAATGCTCCGGAAATGAGATCGCTTTTGGTGAAATCCTATTTATATTCAGGAAATTATAAAGAAACCCTGAACGCGATCGACAGACTTCAGAATTCTTCTCCCGATATCGACAAAGTGGATCAGGAAGTTTCTTATTTATTGGGAACAGAAGAATTTAACAAAGGAAATTATGACGAAGCGGAACAGTATTTCCTGAGAAGTTTAGGGTTTAATATTAATAAAGAATTCAATAACAGAGCGTTGTATTGGTTAGGACAGGTATATTACCAAAAAGGAAATTACCCTTCTGCAATTGCCCGTTATGAAAAATTGCTGAACGAAAATTTCCCTGAAAAACAACAATTGCCTTACGATTTGGGATATGCTTATTTTAAATCTAAAAAATTCGATCAGGCAGAAACGTATTTCAAACAATATTTAAGCAATCCGAAAACTGAGTTTAAAAATGATGCCGAGCTTCGTTTGGCAGATATTAATTATGCCAATAATAATCTGAATGAAGCTATCGCGATCTACGATAAAAACGAAGATGCAACAGATTATACTTTATACCAAAAAGCAATGGCTTTAGGATTTAAAGGGGATACTCAGGCAAAAATTACCAATCTTAAAAATTTATTATCAAAATATCCGGGATCGGAATATTATGATGATGCTCAATATGAAATCGGAACGGCTTACGCGGCTCAGGATGATTTTACCAATTCAAACGACTTCTTCGGAAAAGTGATTAAAACGTCTTCTGATAAAGATTTGATAGCAAATGCATCTATCTACAGAGCGCAGAATTATATCGATCAGAATCAGAATGACAAAGCGTTATCTGAATTGAAAACGTTGGGTGAGCAGTATAAAAATACGGCATACGCAGATAAAATTGTGCAGGCAGCAAAACCAATCTTTACGAAAAACGGAGATGTTGCAGGCTATCAAAGTTTTGCAAGAAATGTAGGCGTAAACGTAGATGCGGCCGAAATCGATGAAATTAACCTTTCTACCGGTAAGCAATATTTTGCTAAAAAAGATTATAAAAATGCGATTTCTTATTACGAGAAATATTTAACGCAGAATCCTACAGGTGAAGGTCTTTATCAGGCTAAATATGAGCTGGGAGAAAGCTATTATCAAACTAAAAATACAACCAAGGCGTTGCTTGTATTGCAGGAAATAGCAAGTGTTCAGAATGATTATCAGGATGATGCACAGACTCGTATTGCTCAGATTTATATTAATCAGGGTAATAATAATGAAGCGAAAAAGTATCTTGAAAACATCAGAAATTCATCCAACATTAGCATTAAAAACTATGCAAATGTAGAATTAATGAAGATTTATGCTGATGAAAAGAATTTTGCACAAGCTGAAAAACTAGCCAATGATGTAATCGCTAATAATAAAAACTCTGCGGCTGTTATTGAAACAGCGAAAGTGATTAAAGCGAGAAGCCTTATGAATTCAGGAAAAGATAAAGATGCACAAACGGCCTATACTTCTCTTGAAAAGTCGTCAAATACTTCGGTAGCAGCAGAAGCTCTTTACGCAAAAGCCTATTATCAGAACAAAGGAAAAGCTTTCAAATCTTCAAACGAAACGATCTTTAAACTGGCTAATAATTATGCTTCAGAAGAGTTTTGGGGTGCAAAAGCATTGGTGTTGATGGCGAAAAACTATGTCGGATTGAAAGACAATTATCAGGCAAGTTATACATGCGATCAAATCATCGAAAATTATAAAGATTTCCCTGAAATTGTAGCAGAAGCAAAAGAAGTTAAGAAGTCGATTAAAAAGTAAAAAGTGTACTAATGTATTAACGTAAAATATATTCATGGAATTTTAAAATCATTAATATTTTTTTACACAAATGCTTAAATACAAAAAGTAATGAACAAAAGAATTCAATTATTATCCATCATATTTTTAGGGTTTTCGTCGGTAGCGTTTTCCCAGATCAAAGAAGAAAAACTGATTCTTAATAAAAAGAGAGAACCAGAAGTCAAAAAGATCGAAAAAAAGAAAACTTCCGTGGAAACGATTAAGAATTATCCACCGGAAGAGAAGTCTCAAAACCCTGTAAAATATACAATTACAGATGTTCCTGCGGTTTCTGATTTCAAAACCTCAACCATTCAGGGTGAAGATGTGGCTCCGAAATTTGAAGGAAGTGCGCAGAATAATTACGTGCAATTTGGAATGGGAAATTATGGCAAAATTTTAGGTGATGCCAATATTTCAAAAACGCTTCAAAATAAAATTGAAGTAGGTGCCGATGTACATTTCCTTTCGACTCAAGGTCTTAAAAAGGAATATGCGTGGGATTCTAAACAAAGCAACGCCACTATTGGTGCTTTCTTAAACTCTTACGGCGATAAAGGAAAATTTAACGTAAATGCCGAATATGGTTTAAATAATTATAACTATTACGGTATTTATGCTTTAGAACCAGCTGCTGATGTAGATTTAAAGCAAAAAGTAAATCAGTTTAAAGTAAATGGTTATTATGATTTTTATTCTAATGAAATTTTAAATGATGTACGAGTAAAATCGTCATTTTTGAAAGATCATTTTGATGCACAGGAAAACCAAGTTTCTGTCTTGGCTAATTTCTCTAAACATGCGGTGGAACTTGGGAAATCAGGAATTAATCTGAATGCTGATCTGGGAGTTGGATTAGAAAGTGTAAAAACAGATTT
>DKLU01000413.1 GCA_002455915.1 Chryseobacterium sp. UBA6632 | reverse complement strand
GGAACTACGCCTAGTTTAGCGCAAACAGCTAACATTACAAAAGTAGGATATTACTATTTTGATGGCACAGTTTGGAAACAGATTTCCGATACCGATTCTCCTTCTGTGAATATTTATAATGCTGATGGCACGCTTACCGGAAACAGAATTGTAACACAGGGAGTGAACACGTTGGCTTTTAACGGGTCTGTTGTTAATGCATTTTCTGTAGATGGTTCTACACTTTCGGTGAATGCGGCCAATGACAGATTGGGGATAGGAACTTCCGCGCCGGAAACAAAATTACATGTAGTATCTACTACCCCTACTTCTGGAAGATATAATGTAATAGATGCGCCACAATCTACATCAGAAACTCCTATTTTAGTTTTAAGAAATACTTCTGCACTTGCGACAGATAATAAAACCTATTTAGGATTTTCTAATGCGGGGCCTACTGCAGGAGGAGCAGATTGGCAGCTGGGAAGCATCAGAACCTCAGCGGCTGCTGGAGGTGTAAATCAGGATTTTTACATAGGAAATGCTACTACAGGAACCTTAAATGAACGTTTTAGAATTGCTTCTAATGGTAATGTAGGTTTAGGAGTTGCTGATCCTGTTGCAAAAATGGATATCGTAGGCTCTGCTTTCGGAATGCGAATGGGTGCTGTAACTGGAAGCTGGGATAATCTTTGGTTTAACCTTACAGCGAGTATTCCTTCTATTAATGCTTCAGGAGCAGAAAATGGATTACAATTTAACGTAGGTACAAATTCTACGGGAACTTATGGTGATGGCCAAACATTAGCTACGGTTGCTACCATGAGAGCCAATGGTAATATGGGAGTGGGAACAACCAATCCTTTGCAAAGACTACATATTGTATCAGATGGAACTTCTACAACGCCTGTTGCTGCAATCAGAATTGAAGACGGTAATCAGGCAGCAGGAAAAATATTAACTTCTGATGCTAATGGTGTAGGAACTTGGCAATCTCCGGCAGCTCAATCCAGTGTAAATATTTATAATACAGACGGAACGCTTACAGGAAATAGAATTGTAACTCAAGGAGCCAATACTTTGGCATTTACTTCCACGGCTACCAATGGATTTTCAGTAGCAGGCACTACATTGTCGGTGGATGGAGCTAATAATAGAGTAGGTATAGGAACTATTGCTCCCCGATCAAGATTTGAAATTGTAGCTGATAATGTAGGAGGCGGTGCGGCTAATGATTTTAATTTAACAGGATATGGAAATTCTAAAAATCCTGCCTTATTTTTATCATCCTCTAACGGAACAGCAGCAGCACCAACTAACTTAGCAATTAACGATATTGTTGGTGGAATCTACTTCACACCTAGATATAACGGAGGGTTTTCCAATGGTTCTACCATTTTGTCAAACTATAGAGGTGATGGTACAACCAATCTTACAGATTTGATTTTTAGTACTTCTAATACAGAAAGACTAAGAATAGATCCCACGGGAAATGTGGGGATAGGAAATACAGCGCCCACTGTAAAATTAGATATTAACTCAGGAGGAACTTCCACCACACCTGTTGCAGCAGTTAAAATTGTGGACGGTAATCAGGGAGTTGGAAGAATATTAACTTCTGATGCTAATGGTGTCGGAACTTGGCAATCCCCGGCAGCTCAATCCAGTGTAAATATTTATAATACAGACGGAACGCTTACCGGAAATAGAATTGTAACTCAAGGAGCGAATACTTTGGCGTTTACTTCCACAGCTACCAATGGTTTTTCAGTAGATGGGTCTACATTTTCTGTGGATGCAGCGAATGGCAGAGTAGGTATTGGGACTATTGCTCCCCGATCAAGATTTGAAATAGTGGCAGATAATTTGGGAGGTGGTGCGGCTAATGATTTTAATTTAACAGGATATGGAAATTCTAAAAATCCTGCCTTATTTTTATCATCGTCTAACGGAACAGCAGCAGCACCAACTAATCTGGCAATTAACGATATTGTTGGCGGAATCTATTTCACACCTAGATATAACGGAGGTTTTTCTAATGGTTCTACCATTTTGTCAAACTATAGAGGTGACGGTACAACCAATCTTACAGATTTGATTTTTAGTACTTCTAATGCTGAAAGACTAAGGATAGATCCTACGGGAAATGTGGGGATAGGAAATACAGCGCCCACTGTAAAACTAGATATTAACTCAGGAGGAACTTCCACCACACCTGTAGCTGCGGTGAAAATTGTGGACGGTAATCAGGGAGTAGGAAGAATATTAACTTCTGATGCTAATGGGGTCGGAACTTGGCAAGATGCAAGCGCGGCTTCAGTGAATTTGTATAATTCAAATGGATCTCTTACCGGAAACAGAGTGGTAACACAAGCAGCCAATACCTTAGCATTTACTTCTACGGCTACCAATGGTTTTTCTGTGGATGGATCTACATTTTCTGTAGATGCAGCGAATGATAGATTGGGAGTAGGAACTACAGCACCAAGTAATACACTGGATGTGAATGGTACATTGAGAGTGAGATCTATCAATGGGCCTGCAGGATCCGAAGCACTTACACCATTGTACGCTGATGGTACAGGGATTGTTGTGAGAACATCCAGTTCTACACAATTTGGTATTTTAAGAAATGGAGTAACTTTAGCAGCGGGAGCCACAGGTGCCGTAGTTACGGGTCTTGTAAATGGAGGAGTTTATAAATTATTAATTACCTCGGGAGACGCATGTGGAAATACTATAATATCAGAATTTTATGTAAGTTCAATTTCAACCAATGGTTACTTTACCATTAAAGGCTTGGATGGTTTAATACCATCGGGAACTGATGATGCAACTAAAAAGCCTACTTTCACAGAAAGTGCAAGAGGTACAACTGCTGTTACATGGTCAGGGAAGCCTCTTTGTGCACCTGGTGGCGGTACTTCAGGAGCAAATTTTACTGTGACGGTTAGTAATCCCATTGGTAGTATAAATATTACAAATAATGGGGATGCAAGCAGATCATATGTAGGAACCTTAACCAGACTAAATTAATACGATTCTAAAAACACTTTTCTATACAAAAGACCGCAATTTTGTGGTCTTTTTTCTATTCAGAAAATAACTTAATTTTCCATTTGTAACAAAGCATTCACTCCTTTCGCATGATCCAGAAGATCCGGAAAAAAATCATCATAACATTGCTGTAGAGCATCTTTATGTTGTAAAAAAGCTTCAAAAACAGGAATATCTTTTTCCAGATATTTAGCCTTATTCAAGACATTTTGCATGCTGAATTTTATACCGCGGTCACCACGATAATTATACAGCCAGTCGTCACTTTCCATTTTTCTAAGCATCATTTTAAAGTTTTCGGGAAGATATTGTTGGTGCTCATTCAAAACACGATACACTTTCAGAGAATGTGCCTTCCATTCTGCTAATGAATTTAGGCTTAAATCATTCGCCACAAAATAATCCATCGAAACATCTACAAAAGCGCCCGCATACAATCTTACCAACGGTGAAAAAACTTTCTTGGCTTCATGAATCGCGGGATGAGAATCTGTAAAAGTATCAATCGCACGATGTAGCGTAATACCATCCTGAATATCTTTCGGAAAAGAAAAACGATCTCTGTTTTTAATGAAATCTTCCAGAAACTGACCAACAATTTGTCCGTCGGTGAAAGTCAGAAAAGAATGTGCTAAATAATTCATATCCTAAGATAGGGTTTAAAATTGAAAAATCTTACGAATAAAATTAGTCTATTCAGAGGATTTACAGAGCAGATTATGAAGGAAATTTTGTAACAGCGGTTTGTTAGAGCCTGTTTCAATTTATAGGGTGTCATTTTGAGCGAAACGCAGTGGAGTCGAAAAATCTCAAATATCTGAATTTTAAAAGATTCTACATTTCATAATGTTGCGGAAAATTCCTTTCAGAATGACACAAAAAACTTTAGATAAAATTTTAAACAGGTTCTAAGTTTAAATTTGCTCTATTTACCGGATTTTAGCATCAATCAAATTTAATGATGTTTGATTTGTATTTCAAACTTTTGTCAAGTGATTATATTGAACTTCAATTTAAGCCTTAGCCTCAATCTTAATCTTATTTAGAATCATTCAAAATATGACGAAAGTCATAAAAATTTTTGTCAGCTTCCAAAATCTTTTTAAATTTACCTAACAAATGTTAGTTAGTTAAAGATATGGATTTTTCAGTTGAATATTTAAAGCTCGACCAGTTGAGACAGCTTCAATCTACGCGATTGGCTGATTTGGTAGATTATCTTGGAGAGAAGTCAGAATTTTATAAAGGAAAATTTAATGAATTGGGAATATCTCCGCAGGATGTCAGGTCGATAGAAGATATTACAAAACTTCCGATTACTTACAAACAAGATTTAAGAAATAACTATCCGTTTGGATTATTCACGGTTCCTAAAGATGAATTACAAAGAATTCACTGTTCAAGCGGAACCACAGGAAAACCAACGGTAGTAGGATATACAAAAGAAGACGTTGATTTATTTAGCGAAGTAGTGGCAAGATCGCTGAACGCAGCGGGAGCAAAACCAGGAATGCAGTTGCACAACGCGTATGGTTACGGAATTTTTACTGGTGGTTTAGGTCTTCATTACGGAGCGGAAAAATTAGGAATGAGCGTTCTCCCAATTTCAGGAGGGATGACGTCAAGACAGGTAGATTTAATTATAGATTTTCAACCTGAAGTTCTCTGCTGTTCGCCATCTTATGCTTTAACATTAGCTGATGAATTTGCAAAACGAGGAATTTCTGCGGACGAAATCAGTTTAAAATATGCTGTTTTAGGTTCAGAGCCGTGGACGGAAATCATCAGACATCATATTGAAGAAAGATTGGGCGTACATGCAACCAATATTTATGGGTTGAGTGAAATTATTGGTCCTGGAGTTTCAATGGAAGATTTCGAGGAAAAAGGGGGAGCTTACATTTGGGAAGATCATTTTTATCCTGAAATTTTAAATCCGATTACAAAAGAACCCGTTCCGTTTGGGGAAGAAGGTGTTTTGGTGATTACTACTTTAACGAAGAAAGCAATGCCGCTTTTACGTTACTGGACGAACGATATTACAAGTCTTTATTACGACGAAAGCGGAAAAAGAACGATGGTGAAAATGCGCCCAATCCTTGGAAGAGCCGATGATATGCTGATCGTAAGAGGTGTAAATGTTTATCCAAGCCAGATTGAAGAAGCGTTTTCTCATGTAAAAGGGGTGATTCCTAATTATTATTTAACGCCAATCGAGAAAGAACAAATGTGTGTTGCGCTTGATATTGATGTTGAAATTGATGATGAATTGGTAACCACTCAAAACTTACAACAAGATACCGATGATTATACTATTTTTGTCGGGAATTTTGGAAAAAGCATAGAAAACGAAATTAAAAAACGAGTGGGAATTACAACGAAAGTGAAAATCCATGCTCAGGACAGTCTTCCAAAATGTGAAGGCGGAAAAATTAATAGAATACTAAAAAAATAATGAATTCATTTTATAAACTTAAAACCGTTAAGGTTCAGAAAGATACTCCCGAAGCAGTAAATGTAGCGGTGGAAATTCCTGAAGAGCTGAAAGATAAATTCAGATTCAAACAAGGTCAGTATCTGAACTTTAAAATGATGATTGACGGGAACGAAGAGAGACGTTCTTATTCTATCTGCAATGCGCCAAGTGAAAAAAGCAACACGCTGGAAGTATTGGTGAAATTATTGGAAAACGGAAAAGTTTCAGGCTATTTCAACGAGCATCTTCACATGGATGAAATTCTTGAAGTAATGCCTCCGATGGGCGGTTTCAATACCTCTTATCACCCGACAAACGTGAAAACTTACGTTGGTTTGGCAGCAGGAAGTGGAATTTCTCCTGTTTTGTCGAATATCAAGGAAAGTCTTTATCAGGAGCCGAATTCAAACGCTTATTTGTTCTACAGCAACAGAAGCATGAATCACGTGATGAAAAAGGCTGAAATCGATAAATTGGTGGAAACTTTTAATGGAAGACTGAAAGTTGTTTATTTGGTAAGCCGTGAAAAACATGAAGATCCGATTTTTGAAGGAAGAATTTCTCCTGAAAAATTAGATCATCTGTTTGAAAGATATGCTGATATTGATGTAAAAGAATCGACTTTCTTCATTTGCGGACCTTCAGAGATGATTAAAGGGATTGCAGATTATTTGAAGAAAGATAAAAAAGTACCGGCAATTCAGGTTTTATTTGAATATTTCACCGCTCCTGATGAAGAGAATACGGAGGAAATGAGCGATGAATTCAAAGCTATTGCCAATATTGAAAGTATGGTAACGGTAATCATTGATGATGATGAATATTCGTTTCACCTTAATTCCAAAAAAGAGAGTATCTTAGATAAAGCATTGAAAGACAATCTTCCTGTGCCTTTTGCGTGTAAAGGAGGAGTGTGCTGTACGTGTAAAGCCGAAGTTTTGGAAGGAGAAGTTTTCATGGAAAAAAACTACGCGCTTACCGAAGAAGAAGTAGCCAGAGGTTACGTTCTTACCTGTCAATGTCACCCGACAACGAATGTGGTGATGCTTAATTATGACGTGTAAACAATTTAACAATGTAACAGTTTACCAATATAACAATGATTGTTAGACTGTTAAATTGATACATTGTTACATTTTAAAATTTGAAAAATTTTAATTATGGATTTAGAAAAATTTGTACAATACGTACACGACGAAAATAAAGTAGAACCAAAAGATGTAATGCCTGATGATTACAGAAAATTATTGGTTCGTCAGATTTCACAGCACGCACATTCTGAGATTGTGGGAATGTTGCCGGAAGCGAACTGGATTTCCAGAGCGCCTTCATTGAGAAGAAAAATGGCTCTTTTGGCTAAAGTTCAGGATGAAGCAGGTCACGGTTTATACTTGTATTCTGCAACTGAAACTTTAGGAGACGGAAGTATCAGAGCGGATAGAGACGCGACGTATGAAGATATGTTGGAAGGAAAAGCAAAATATTCAAGTATTTTCAATTATCCGACGTTGAGTTGGGCAGATATTGGTGCCATCGGTTGGCTGGTTGATGGTGCTGCAATCATGAATCAGGTCATGTTGATGGGGAATTCTTATGGTCCTTACTCAAGAGCGATGGTGAAAATTTGTAAAGAAGAATCTTTCCACCAAAGACAGGGATACGAGATTTTGATGGCACTTTGCCGTGGTACAAAACAGCAGAAAGAAATGGCTCAGGCTTCGTTAAATCGTTTCTGGTGGCCGGCTTTAATGATGTTTGGTCCAAATGACGACAGTTCGCCAAACTCTAAAATCTCTATGAATTACAGAGTAAAAAGAGAAAGTAACGACAGTCTTCGTCAGAGATTTATTGATGTTACGGTTTCTCAGGCTGAATTCTTAGGATTAACTGTTCCTGATAAGGATTTAAAATGGAATGAAGAAAGACAACATTACGATTTCGGAGAACTTCCGTGGGATGAATTCATGGAAATTTTAAAAGGAAACGGACCTGCCAACAAAAAGCGTATTGAAACCAAGAGAAAAGCTCAAAGAGAAAATTCTTGGGTAAAAGAAGCTGCGGCAGCTTTTGCGGAAAAACAACAAAGTTTAGCTTAAACTAGTGAATACTTTAGTTCAAAAAAAGCTTTTTCATAAAAGAGAGTTTGAAATTATCGGATCTAAGTTAAGATTTAAAGAATCAAGATTAGGAAATGAAAATGAAATATATATCCCTTTTGAAAATATTTTAGGGAGCAAAAGTTCTTTTAAGAAAACAGAACCGTGGTTTGTTTTTATAGGTGTATTTTTCACTTTATTAACGGTTTTAAGTGTAGTTTGGTATTTTGAAGATGATGATGTAGAGGTTGAAGCTCCTATTATTTGGGGAAGTGTTTCAATGTTATTTTTTTATTTGTCATATAGAATTAAAGAAAATTCTTGGAGAATAGGGTTGATTAATAATGAAAGCATTATGATGTTTAAAAATAACCCAGATAAAATTGAGGTTGAAAGATTCTTTAATATTTTGATTGAAAAACGTAATAAATACTTATTAGATAATTATGGTTTTTTAGATAAAAATTTGAGCTATGAAAGACAATTTAATAATTTGGAATGGCTAAGATTAAAAAATGTTTTAACTCTTGAAGAATTTGAAATAAAACATCAAGATCTAAAAGCTCTTTTTGATGTTAGTAATAATCGTATAGGTTTTGATAATCTTAATTAATAAAAAAAATAAAAATAGATAATGAGTCAATTAGATATGTGGGAAGTGTTTATTCAGACTAAACCGGGATTATCTCACAAACACGTTGGAATTGTACAGGCGCCAACAGTAGAAATGGCTTTGCAGAACGCAAGAGACGTTTATACAAGAAGAAAAGAAGGGACTTCTGTTTGGGTCGTTCCAAGTAAATATATAGTGACTTCGGAAGGGGTGGATAAGGAAGCCTTCTTCGATCCGGCTGATGACAAACTATACCGTCACCCGACGTTCTATGAGATTCCAAACGATGTAAAAAATATGTAAAACAGCGACTGGCTGTTAGCTGCTGGCAATTGGCCAAAAGCTAGACGCCAAAAGCCAAAAGCTAAAATAATGAACCCATTATATAATTATTTATTAAAACTAGCAGACGACAGTTTCATTATGGGACAGCGTTTGTCTGCGTGGTGCGGTGAAGGTCCTTATTTAGAGGAAGATATTGCATTAACAAACATCGCGTTGGATGAACTTGGTCAGGCAAATAACTTTTACGTTTACGCTTCAAGAGTGATTGATAACGGTAAAAGTGAAGATGACTTGGCATTTTTAAGATACGAACACGAATATGTAAATGCACACTGGACAGAACTTCCAAACGAAGATTATGCTCAGACGATTTTAAAAGTTTATGTTTTCGCAGTGTATCAAAAATTGATGTACGAAGCATTATCAAATTCTACGAATGAAGAACTTTCTGCCATTGCTCAGAAATCTTTGAAAGAAGTAAGATATCATTACACCCATGCTGCTTCGTGGATGAAAATTTTCGCTCAGGGAACGGAAGAAAGTAAGTCTCGTTTAGAAAAAGCAATCGAAAATATTTGGGAATATACAAAAGGTTTATTCGCAAAAACAGAAGGAGAAGATGATTTGGTAGCTTTAAATATCGCTCCAAATGCAGATGCTCTTTACGAAGAATTTATTTCGATTACTCAGAAAGATTTTGAAGGTTTCGGGTTAGAATATCCTACAAATCCTTTCATGCAGCCAAAATCAAGAACAGGTTACCACACCGAATATTTTGGATATATTCTTTGTGAGCTGCAGTATATGCAGAGAGCATATCCTGGTTGTACTTGGTAAGATTAATATGGATTCCAAAATAAAACATCAAGTTATTAATTCAAACATTCTCGCAAATTATGGGATAATTGTAGAATTAGATAATGTTGAAAACGGTTTTCCAGTTTTAAAAGCGGTTTTAAAATCTGTAGATTCAAATTTATTTTGGGAAATTGAACAAAGAATTATTGAAAATCTTGAAGAAAAACGTTTTGATAATGAAGAGATAGTTTTTTCACATATTAATTCTAAAAATCCATTAAGTTCCGAAGTACTTAAAAATAGAGAAGAAAAAAACATCAGACTGTATAAAATCTCTCCAATAGGTCACAAAGAACAACCAAAAATTGGTGAATATCTGGTTTTTCATTCAACAACATTTAGGAAAAAAATCAGAATTAGAGAGATTTATAATGATTATTTTCTTCTTGAAGATGAAAACAATTATATAGGAGTAATTCCTAGAAGAAAAGTTGGGAGAAATGAAAAAGCTATAATTGGAGACTATGTAAGGCATTGCGAACATCAGTTTCACGATTTAGTCGATGCGAATGATCACTTTATTTATAGATGATTTACAACTGTTAGATTTATATTTTATTGACTTAGTTGAGTGAAACGCCTTTGCGAACTTAAAAACAATTAGTAGTCAAAAAAACTTAGCGCACTTTGCGTTTAAAAAAAATTTCAGATAAAAAGAAGATTGAAAAATCCTTTAGAAATATTAGAACTCGTTCCCGATCCGGAAATTCCGGTAATCAATATCGTGGAATTAGGCATTGTGAGAGAAGCGAAAATTACGAGCGAGAATTCTTGTGAAGTAACCATTACGCCGACTTATTCTGCCTGTCCCGCTATGTTTACCATTGAGGAAGATATCATGAAAATCATGAAGGAAAACGGTTGGGATGCGAAAGTAGTCACCAAAATGTTTCCGATTTGGACGACAGATTGGCTGACGGATGAAGCGAGAGAAAAACTTCGCGTTTACGGAATTACACCTCCCGAAAAAGGAGCAGACGAACATCACATCGGGAAACCGAAAAAATGTCCTCGTTGCGGTTCCGAACATACCAAACAGATCAGCAGATTCGGGTCTACTTTGTGTAAGGCTTCGTATCAGTGTTTAGACTGTTTAGAGCCTTTTGACTATTTTAAATGTCATTAAAATTAATTTAGCAATGTATCAATGTAACAGTTTACCAATATGTCAGTATGACATATAATTATTAAATTGTTAGAATGGTAAATTGTTACATTATGAGTAAATTAGTGCATTGTTAAATTAATAAAAATTAAAAACTATGTATACACAACTTGATATTGAATCGCATTTTGACGGAAAGCTAAAAATTGCTTATCTGAACCAACCAGACACCATGAATGCGCTTACAAAACCGTCTTTATCAGATTTAAAAGACTTTGTGAAAGAGTGTAGCAATGATCCTACGGTAAGATGCGTTGCGATTTCAGGAAGAGGAAGAGCGTTCTGCTCTGGTCAAAATCTTGATGATGCTTTTGTAACGGGAAAAGAACACCACGATAATGATATTATCAGAAAAATCGTGGTAGATTATTACAATCCGCTGGTAACTGAAATTACACGTTGTAAAAAACCGGTTGTTGCTTTGGTAAATGGTCCGGCAGTAGGTGCTGGAGCGATGTTGGCATTAATCTGTGATTTCGTTTTAGCGAATGAAAAGGCTTATTTCTCGCAGGCATTTTCTAATATAGGTTTAATTCCTGATACGGGAGGTACCTATTACTTACCAAAACTTTTGGGAAGACAATTGGCCAATTATTTAGCATTTACAGGGAAAAGATTATCGGCTGAAGAATCAAAATCTTATGGATTGGTGGCTGAAGTTTTTACGGAAGAAGAATTCAATTCTAAATCTTTAGAAATTCTTGAAAAAGTATCAAATATGCCAACTGTTGGTTTAAAATTAACAAAAAAAGCCTTCGCCAATTCTTACAACAATACATTAAAAGAACAATTGGAACTGGAAGGCGATCTTCAACAGGAAGCTGCAGAAACAGAAGATTTTATCGAAGGGGTAAATGCCTTTTTAGAAAAAAGAAAACCTAATTATAAAGGAAAATAAGAATTAATATAACAATGTACCAATGTAGCAGTTTACCAATGAAATGCTTCGACAAGCTCAGCATGACAACGATTGTTACATTGTTACATTGATACACTGTTACATTATGACAAATGTAGGAATTATCGGTGCCGGAACAATGGGAATCGGCATTGCACAAGTAGCCGCGACGAACGGATGCAAAGTTTGGGTGTACGACGCCAACGCAAAACAAGTAGAAACGGCAACCGTAGGTTTGGAAAAAACATTAACCAAATTGGTTGATAAACAGAAAATTTCGGCAGAAAAAATGACTGAAATTTTATCTAATATTTCCATTGCTACAGAATTGAAGGACTTCAAAGATTGTGAATTAATCATTGAAGCCATCATCGAAAATAAAGACATAAAAACCAAAGTTTTCACAGAATTAGAGAAACACGTTTCAGAAAGCTGTGTGATTGGTTCAAATACATCATCCATTTCCATTACCTCTCTCGGTGCGGAATTACAAAAACCGGAGCGTTTCATCGGAATTCATTTTTTCAATCCGGCTCCATTAATGCCTTTAGTTGAGGTTATTCCATCTTTACTAACAGAAAAATCTTTAGCAGAAAAAATCTACAATCTGATGAAAGATTGGGGTAAAACGCCTGTTATTGCCAAAGATATTCCTGGATTTATCGTGAACAGAATCGCCCGTCCATATTATGGTGAAGGTTTAAGAATTGTTGAAGAAAACATCGCAACAGTAGAACAAGTTGATGAAGCCATGAAAACAATCGGAAACTTCAAAATGGGACCTTTTGAATTAATGGATTTAATTGGTGTTGATGTCAATTTTTCCGTAACAAAAACGGTTTACAACGAATATTTCTACGATCCGAAATACAAGCCCTCTCTTCTTCAGCAAAGAATGTCGGAAGCCAAACTTCACGGCAGAAAAACAGGAAAAGGATTCTACGATTATTCTGAAGGAGCAGAAAAACCTGTTGCCGAAAAAGACAATGCGCTTTATCAACAAATTTTCCTGAGAATTATTTCAATGTTGATTAATGAAGCGGTTGAAGCCAAAAGATTAGGAGTTGCCAACGATGAAGATTTAGAATTGGCAATGCAGAAAGGGGTAAATTATCCAAAAGGATTATTGACTTGGGGAAAAGAAATAGGATATGCAAAAATCTCTGAAACCCTTCAAAATCTTTATGAAGAATATCAGGAAGAAAGATACAGACAAAGCCCGTTGCTGCGTAAATTATAAATATACCAGCGTATCAGTTTGTCAATGTAACAATATTTAAAAACATTGGTAAACTGATATATTGCTAAATTGTTACATTAATAGCATGGATATAGATGGATTTAGAGCCGAATTAGAGACAAGGCTCATCATTGAAAAAGAATATATTATTCAGGAACTTTCTTTGATTAACGATGATCAGGAAAAATTAGAATTATTAGGAAAGTTTAATGAAAAATATAAAGAGCTGATTAAAAGAATCGCCCATGAAGATGGAATTGATTTAAATGCTTTTTATGCCCATGAAAATTCATCAGATAACCTCACATATGAACAGATAATTCTTGGCAAAACCATGAGTATTTATGACAAACTGGTTGATGAATTACATGAAGAAATAACAAATATATATAGTATGAATCCGAGACAGGTTGTAGATTATATGATGGAGAAAGACGAGTTCTCCCAATTTTTAGGAATTAAAATCATTGATATTAAAGAAAATTATTCTTTGATAGAAATGGAAATCACCAAACAAATGCTCAACGGATTGGGAACGGTTCACGGAGGAGTAACATTCGCGTTTGCAGATTCTGCGTTTGCTTTTTCATCAAACAATGACGGAAATGCAGCCGTTGCATTAAGTGTAACCATCAATTTTACCAAAGCTGGAAGAGAAGGCGATATTTTCAGAGCAGAAAGTGTCTTGGTAAATGATACCAGAAAAACTGCCATTTACGACATTAAAATTACCAATCAAAATAACGATCAGGTAGCAAAGTTTGTCGGAACAGTGTATAAAATTGGAAAAAAAGTAACAGAGCTTTAGCTCAATGTAGCAATGTATCAGTCTAACAGTTTACCAATTTTCAAATAAAATAATTAACACAAATAATAAATTTTGAAAACAACCCATTAATCACTAAGACTGTTCAATTTTCTTTAGATATCATTGAATTTTGTGAACTGTTAGAAAAAAAAAGAAAATTTGTTATTGCTAAACAATTGTTGCGTTCTGGAACAAGTGTAGGAGCGAATGCATTTGAAGCTCAAAACCCTCACAGCAAAAATGATTTTATCAATAAAATTAAAATTGCAGCGAAAGAACTAGAAGAAACAAAATATTGGCTTTATCTCTGTAAGCATTCTAAAAATTATCCTTTCAATGAAAGTTTAGAACTTCAGATTACGGAGATTGGAAAAATTATTTATAAAATATTAAGTACAAGTTTAAATAAAAACCATGGCATTTAGCATTGTTATACTGTTACATTGCTATAATGTTAAATTAATTTAATTATGAACAACGTATATATCATAGATTATGTAAGAACACCAATTTCAAAATTATCTGGTGGTCTTTCAGAGGTTCGTGCCGATGATTTGGCAGCAATTGTTATCAAAGAAGTTGTAGCAAGAAACCCTGAAGTTCCTGTTGAGGAAATCGAGGACGTTATTTTCGGATGTGCGAACCAGGCAGGTGAAGACAACAGAAACGTAGCAAGAATGGGGCTTTTATTGGCCGGACTTCCATATAAAATCGGAGGCGAGACAGTCAACAGACTGTGTGCATCAGGAATGTCTGCTGTAGCCAATGCTTTTCGTTCGATTGCAGCAGGAGAAGGTGAAATTTACATTGCAGGTGGAGTAGAACATATGACGCGTTCACCTTATGTAATGTCAAAGCCAAGTGCCGCTTTCGGTAGAGACAGTCAGATGTTTGATACGACTTTCGGATGGAGATTCATCAATCCGAAAATGAAAGAATTATACGGTGTCGATACAATGGGAGATACTGCTGAAAATTTAGCAGAAATGCACAATATCAGCCGTGAAGATCAGGATAAATTTGCCCTTTGGTCTCAACAAAAAGCGACTAAAGCACAGGAAAGTGGAAGATTGGCTGAAGAAATTGTAAAAGTTGAAATTCCACAGAGAAAAGGCGAGCCGAAAATTTTTGATACAGATGAATTCATCAAACCGACTTCTTCAATGGAAGGTTTAGGAAAGCTTCGTCCGGCTTTCAGAAAAGAAGGAACAGTAACGGCTGGAAATGCTTCCGGAATGAACGACGGAGCAGCTGCTTTAATTTTAGCAAGCGAAGAAGCAGTAAAAAAATATGGTTTAAAGCCAAAAGCTAAGATTTTAGGTTCATCGGTTGCGGGTGTTGAACCAAGAATTATGGGAATTGGTCCGGTTGAAGCCACTCAAAAATTATTAAAAAGGCTGAATCTTTCATTAGACGATATGGATATTATCGAATTGAATGAAGCGTTTGCAGCTCAGGCTTTGGCAGTAACGAGAACGTTAGGATTGAAAGATGATGATTCAAGAGTAAATCCAAACGGAGGAGCAATCGCAATCGGTCATCCTCTGGGAGTTTCAGGAGCAAGAATCGTTGGTTCTGCCGCAATGGAACTTCAAAAACAAGATAAAAAGTATGCATTATGTACCCTTTGTATCGGTGTCGGACAAGGTTATGCAATGGTCATTGAAAAAGTATAACTTTTTCAATAATTTACCAATATAACAATGTATCAGTGTAACAATTGCGTGCATTTTTAAATTGTTACATTGGTAAACTATTACATTGTTATATTAATTTTTTAACAAAAAAATTATGAATATCTACTCATATCACGGAATTCGTCCCCTCATCAAACCTTCCGCTTACGTTCATCCACAAGCGGTGATCATCGGAAATGTTGAAATCGGCGAAGAAGTTTATATCGGTCCCAACGCGGTTATTCGTGGAGACTGGGGTAAAATTATCATCAAAGACGGTGCGAATGTTCAGGAAAACTGTACACTTCATGTTTTTCCGGGAATTGAAACTATTTTAGAAGAATCTGCGCACATCGGTCACGGTGCAATTATTCATTCCGGACATATCGGTAGAAACTGTCTGGTTGGAATGAATGCTGTAGTGATGGACAAAGCCGTTATCGGTGATGAATGTATTATCGGAGCTTTGGCTTTCGTTCCTGCAAATTTCAAATGTGAACCAAGAAAACTGATTGTTGGAAGTCCGGCAAAAATTCTCCGTGATGTTTCTGATGAAATGATCAAGTGGAAAACGGACGGGACAAAATTATATCAAGAGTTGGCAAGAGAAGGAAAAGATGCGATTTTACCTTGCGAACCTTTTACAGAATATGTTCAACAGATTCCTACGAAGGTTGTTGATTACAGCATTTGGGATGACGTGAAATAAATTACCAGACAAAATTTAACTATGATTAAAAAACTTCTCATTTTCTGCAGTATTCTCTTTACATTTCAATCGGTGGTTTTTGCCCAGACAGGAAATGTAAAACCATTGACTATTGGAGAAATCAGAACCATAAAGTCTAAAGTTTTAAATGAAGACAGAATTTTGAACATCTATCTTCCGCAAAATTTCGACAAGACAAAATCCTACCCGATTATCTATCTTTTGGATGGAAGCATGAATGAAGATTTTATTCACGTTACGGGATTGATTCAATTCTTTAATCAAATGTATTCCATGCCAGAAACAATTGTGGTTGGAATTGCTAATGTTGATAGAAAAAGAGACTTCACTTTTCATACTGATTTAAAGGATTTACAGAAAGATTATCCAACAACAGGGCATTCAGATAAATTCATCAGCTTTTTGGAGAAAGAATTAAAACCTTATATCGAAAGTCAGTTTAAAACAACCGATAAATATTTATTCGGACAATCATTGGGTGGGCTTTTAGCGACAGAAATTTTATTGAAAAAACCTGAAATGTTTAATAATTATTTTATCATCAGTCCAAGTTTGTGGTGGGATGATGAAAGTTTGTTAAAACAAGCGCCTCAATTATTAGCTAAAATTCCGGATACGAAGAAATTTATTTATGTTTCTGTCGGAAAAGGCGAACATCCGGTAATGGTAAAAGATGCTGAAGATTTATTTGATGTTTTAAAAAAATCAAACAAGAAAAATTGGACGGTGGAATATAAAATGATGGAAACAGATAATCATGCAACGATTCTTCACAGAAGTTTGTATGAAGGTTTGGTGAAATTGTTTCCGTATAAAGAGCCTAAATAATTTTATTTCATGAAAAACGATGAAATTAAAAGTATTAAGAATTTAGAAAATATTCAGGATCTTCTTCTTGAGCTTCCCGAATTTAAATATCAAAAAGGATTAACGGATAAACTTGATAATAAAAAAGATGATTTCACTTATGAAACTATGTTGGAAATTGTTCTTTGGAAAACTAATCGGTTCCCGGAAATTGATAACGATTTAATTGTAAAAATTAATGCTTTAAGGAAAGGATATGATGAGGATTTATCAGATAATATTTTAATTAAATTATTAGATTCAAAAGGCTTTGATTTGCCAATGGCTTCGACTTTTTTAAGATTTATTGATTCGGA
>DKLU01000051.1 GCA_002455915.1 Chryseobacterium sp. UBA6632 | reverse complement strand
TACGATTGAAGATGATATTTATTAATTAATTTCTCAAAAAGCGTCAAGTTCTGTCGCTGCCTGTTCTTACTTTTGAAGTATAAAATAAAAGCACAAAAACAATCATTTTAAACTTTAACCTCAACCTTTGAATTCACCATTCACAACATGTTGGACAGCCAGAACTGTGCTTAAAAACTAACCTTTAAAAACATACAAATGAAAAAGAAAATGTAACACAAAAAATGGGAAAAAAAATTCACCAAATCACAAAAAACAAATGATCACAGTCTTTAATGAGACTTTAAATTAACACAAAAACCAAACAAAAAATTACAAAATGGCAGAAAATGAAAATGGAGCTGCAAAACCAGCAGAAAACACACCCAGTCAAACTCTTTTTAGATTTGTAAGTCTTAGAAGTCCGCAATTGTCTGACGATAAAAACCAGGATAAGAAATTTGTATTAATGCCTCAAGAGGTAAAAGAAACGGGATATTTTTACTCTCCTGTCACCAACGGAACAGGCTCAAAAAAGAAACTTTTACTTACTGAAGCCGCTAATTATGCGACATCATCAGACTGTATTGCAAAAGAAAAACCGTCTAACAATTTAAATACATTTAAAAGAACTTATAAGGTTATTTATGACTTTGCAGTTTGGCTGGCGAGAAATAAGAGTACATGTACTTTTGAAGAATTTGCCCTTAAGAGAGACTCTATATTTGCCGCTACTTATGCTTTACCTGAGAAAAATACATTATGGGATAATTTTATTTTTCAGGTAGTTACTCAAAAAGATTTCTATATTAAAGAAGTAATGATGCAGATGATTTTGGCTTTGCATACCATTCAAAACCCGAATCAAAATGAAGATCAGGTAAAAACTTTACTAGCCGCTAGAATTGTACTTCCAAAAGAAATGATGATGGATGAAAATTCGTCTTCTACCACACAAACTGTTTCAAGATTGGCTCCGCCAGAAATTAAAGAATCCTTCCCAACGGAAGAAATGCAGAAGCAGCAGAAGGTTGCTTCGGCTAAAACACAGCTCAGCAGATTTGAAGCATTAAAAAAGAATTTATTAACTGTTGAAAAACAATACAACAAAGCATATCAATCCTCTTTTGATACCGCCAAAGAAATTTATGAAAGAGAAATTGCTCCAACTATTACAAGATATAAAGAAGAAGTAGCTGCAGAAAAAGATAAATATTGTGGAGTAAGACCTCCGGGAACAATTTATGACCCCAAAGATCCTTGTATGCAGCCTAGGGAAATTCCTTACCCTGATTTACCTAAATTTGAATTTAGCTATAAAGATCAGGTAAGTGGAGACTCTATGGTGAGTTCTTTAAAATCTGAAAATTTAGATACTCTTCTTTCTCTTTTAGGTTATGAATTTAATGAAAAATCTGTTGCAGCAAAATCCAGCGGAGAGGATATCCGTACTATTGATTCATTATTAGAAGGCAGAAACACTTTTGCAGAAATTCATGATTTAATTAATGAATCCACTGAAAGAAACAATAATATCATTGTAGAAAATACTTCTGGAAATGAAGAAACATACGTGAGTATCGGTGGAGTTATTATGCCAATGGCAAGAACGGTAAGCGAAGCATTTACGTTTCAGCTATGCCCACGAGTGGCCTATAGATTACCGGTTTTTGATTTAGCATTAAATGTTCCAGACTCTTCTTGGGATGTTTCTTATGCAGATTATGTAATTACTTCAAGTAGCGGAAGCTTGGGAATGAATTATTATACAAAATCCCGAAGCGGAAATACCATTTTCTTAAAAGATCTTTTCAAAGATGGAATCGACTACAGCCTTGCTGAATATGCTACCATAAATTTTAAAATTTCTTTTACCAATGGTAACGTAGTCACATTTTCTGCCAGTACCTTAAATTACAAAACTTGTACTTCCGGAGCTTTTGAATTTGAGGTTGAAGAAGGAGAACCACCAGTAGCGATTAGTGATGAAGATACATTTATCCCTTCAGGTTTTGGCTTTAAACAAATTGGTATTGCTGATTATTTAAAAGTTGAGCAAACAACACATGCTTACGTAGAAGGAGAAGTTGCCCATATCGAAAACGTAATGGCACGAGAATATCGTGAAAAGTCTACAAGGAGATTAAGAAGAAGCGAAAATACAACTACTTCATCTTCAGATACGGAAAGAGAACAACTTTCTGATACTACAATGGCGAACCGTTTTGAAATGCAAAGCGAAATCTCGAAAATGCAACAGGAAGCTTCTGACAAGAGTACTCAATTTGGAATTAGTGCAGGATACAGCGGCGGCGGGTTTAATATTAATACAAGCCTCGGATTAAGTAATGCCCATCACAATTCGAAAGAGGAAAGCTCGCGACAAGCAACCACCCAAGCTCAAGATATTACTTCTAGAGCTATGGATAGAATTGTAGCCAAGGTACATGAGGAAAGAATTGAAAAAATTATTGAAGAGTTTGAAGAAACAAATTCTCATGGTCTAGACAACAGGAAAGGTGACAAGCATGTAGTAGGCGTTTACAGATGGGTAGATAAATTGATGAAAAATCAAATCTATAACTATGGTAAACGTATGATGTTTGAATTTATGATTCCAGAACCTGCGAAACTTCATTTACTGGGGATGACTAACCAAAAAGTTGCTAATCAAACGAATCTAGTCAAGCCCGTTGATCCAAGAACTTCAAATACCTTACAAATGAAGGACTATTCTTCTTTATTTGATGAAAGCATTTTGAAATATTGGTCAAGTAAGTATAATGTAGAGTTGGATGAAAAACCAAGCGAAGTATTTTATATAAGTAAATCATTTAGCGAAAGAGACCCTGCATTTGGAGGAACCGATGATGGTAAAGTTCAAATTGTATCTGGATCTGGAGAATTAGAAATCCCCCAAGGTTATGAGGTGCAAGAAGTTGACTATAAATTCAACACTTACCCTCACGGTTTTAATGGAAGACATCAAGGTTTTATGACCATTGCAGGTAAAAGTACTTCTTGGATTGATGCAACTAACAATACTCAAGTAGGAGGAACATTAGACAATTTTAAAATTAAAGAAAAACTTGCTTATTCTTTTACAACCGGTGAAAGTCCTATTATTAATGGAAGTATAAGTGCTAAATGTTTCTTAACAGCAGAAACTAGAATTGCTTGGCAACAAAAAACCTTTAAAGCAATCATTGATGCTTACGAAGAAGCTCTAATCGAATACAATAATGCCATTTCAGAAGAGGAAAATAAAGCTGTAGTCATTAAAGATTCAAATCCTAATTTCTACAGACAAATTGAAAATACTGTTTTACGTAAAAATTGTATTTCATATATGGCAGACAGAGCCGCTGGCTCTACTCACGGATATGGCTTAGACGGATTAACAAGCGGAAGTAATTTTGAAGACTATGAAACCGTTCTTACTTCTAAATTAGATAAATACTCTGCCTTTGTTAAATTTATGGAACAGGCATTTGAATGGGAAAATATTTCTTACTTCCTGTATCCTTATTATTGGGGCAAAAAAACGAACTGGACTAGTCTTTATCAATCGGAAAACACAGATCCACTATTCAGAAACTTCCTGCAAAGTGGTATGGCGAGAGTGGTAGCAACTGTTCGCCCAGGATTTGAAGATGCTGTACAATTCTATTTAGCAACCGGAAAAATCTGGAATGGCGGCGAAGTTCCTGTAATTGGAGACGAGCTTTACTTATCTATCGTTGATGAAATGAAAGAACCAAAAGGTTTAAAACAAGGAAAAGCCTGGTTAACAAGACTTCCAACAACCTTGAATATTCTTCAGGCAGAAAGCATTGGATTAAAAGTTGCTCACGCATTGCCTTTTACGACAGAAAATCCGGATGATTTTGAAGTTCCGTCTGAAGTGATTACGGAGGATAAATTTAATTTTGAAAAAAATGATCATCTTTTGGGAAATCAAACAAACTCCTCTACTGATACTATTATTTCAGGTGATTGGGTTTAACTAAATATTTTTATTAACTTAAATACAAAATACAAATGTCCAATATTGGAAAAATTATAAGAGTAAATACATTGCCTCCTGAAGGAGAAAGAGAAAACAATGTTATTTATCAAGTAGCTGCACTAGGTGCAGCTACTTATACAGACTATGCTATTGATGCTAATGGCGATTTGAAAATACATACAAGTCCCCTTCCTTCCAACATTGCCACTGTTGATGCCTACCCATTGATTGGTAATGTTTACGATAAAGAACAAAGTGACGATTTATTTATTAACAAGGAGCTTTTTTTAACAAGTGAAGGTAAAATTAGAGCTGATAAATTAGATTCTTTGGGAATTACAGATCTTATTGTCGCAGAAGGCGTTCATACAATCTATCATTTTGCCGCACAATATCAAAATTATGATGAGTTTCAGGATCGCGATTTCATTGCTATTCCAAATACAAGCGGAATTTATAGACTTTACCTTTACAAAGGAGGTTCAAAAGATTCTGTTGAAAACTATATTCCAACTGCATTGACTAACCTAACAATTGCCCAAGTTGATGGTTTATCTGTTGAGCTGGAGAAGAAAATTGATAAACCTACTGAAGATGGTGATTATTTCATTAAACGTTCAGGAGGGTTCACCAAACCAGAAATTTTGATAAGAGATACTCTACAGAATGTAATTGATCGTGGGAATACCTCTACAAAACCAATTATTTTTCAACCACAAGCAGACGAAAGAGCCGGAGAACTGTATTTTAATCCAGTTACTTATTCCTATTCTTTCGGAAATATTAATCCAACACATACTGGTGTTTATAATTTAGGAATAGGGTTCAATACTTTAGCAGAATTAACCACTGGAACAAATAATACTGTTTTAGGCTCTAATTCTGGTGCAAAAATTACCACAGGAAAGTGGAATACACTAATTGGACAAGGAACTGCGAGAGTTCTTTCTACAGGTCAGTACAATACAAATATTGGAACGAATGCAGGAAGATTGTCTACAACAGGTAATGGAAACACAAATATAGGAAGCGAAGCAGGAAATTCAGCTACTTCTGCTTTTAAAAATACAAATGTTGGAACCTTAGCAGGATACGCAAATACAACAGGCAATTTCAATACTGTTCTGGGATATGGTGCAGGATCGAGTACGAATTTAGGAGATCTAAATGTTATCATTGGAGCTTATGCCGGGTATGGTTTGTCTGGAAGAAATAATATTGTAATTGGTAATGGCGCAGGATTAAATGAAAGCAACTCTTTTAATAATAAACTGATTATCCATGGAAATCAAACATTAACTGGGTATACAAATGATTCAAATGGTGCATGGGGAAGCCCACAATTAGGACAGCTTAACAGAGCTTTAATTACCGCTGATTTCTTAGATCGATGGATACGTTTTAATGCAAGTAGCTTCATTGTTGGTACCCCAGCAAGTAGCACTAATGATATAAATATAAATCCCGATACAGGAATTGGAGCATCCAAGCTTTATCCGGCAAAAAGCGATTTCGATTACATTCAGCGAGGACATCTGTCTGATAAATATTATAGCAAGAACCAAATTGACTCAATGCTTAGCTCTGTATTTAGACCATTAGGATCTAAAGCAAATTTTGCTTCTCTCCCTTCTTCTGGTAATAGAGAAGGTGATGTTTGGAATCTTTTAGATAATGGTAAAAATTACGTCTATGTAAATAATCTGAACAATACCGGCTCACCAGGGTGGGATGATCTAAGTGGGACAATTGATTTAAGCAGCTACGCTACAAAAGAGTATGTGAGCAATAACTTTTTGAATTTAGGTGGTAATAATATTTTTCCGATTGGAGGAATGTTAAATTTTGACAATCTTCAAGGAATTAGAAATAGTAATGGATTTAGTCAAATTGACAGCTCACTTACCTTTCAGTCAGGTGGAATATTCATTGATTGTTATGATTATTCAACATTAAATAATAATACTTCTTTATCTATTGAACCTGAAAAAATTACCATAAATTCATCTAACCCAAGTTCACCAGGTATTACTGGTCATACTGATTTTAGTGGCAATACTCAAGATCTCGATTTTACTCAAGCATCTTATGTTAAAAAAAGAATTAGAGAGGCTATTCCTTATAAGATCTATAGAGCAATATTACAATCATCAAGCTTCAATACACTTACGCCAATAGTTTTGGAAAATACATTAGGTTCCGATATTAACTGGGCAAAAAACAATACTGGTGAATTTCTCGGCAGTGCGCCAGGAAAATTTACAGCTAATAAAACCATTATCAATATAAAAGTGAATCAAGTATTTCCCGGATCTCATGCGGTGAATTGTGTTGCCAATAGAATTAATACAGACCAAGCAATGATTAACTTTTTCAATTGTGATGAAAATAGCTCCCCAAGAGATCTATCTGGAGATATTGGTTTAATTGAAATATTTGTTTATAACTAAACATACTATTGTGTATTATACAATATTACAATTGTTACGTTGTTGATAACACATGGTCAATTTTAAAAAGATTTTGCTCTGGTATATAATGATTTACATTACATATATTTCAACTAACGGCTATATAATAATGCACAATATTTAAAAATAATTTTTCCCGTAAATGAACTTGAAAAATAAAACCTAAGCAGAGCTTACCACTCTGCTTTTTTAACCTTAAAAATCACAAAATGAGTTTAGAAATATTGAATCAAAAAAATAATAACGATGGCTAATTTTCAAGATATAATCGAATACCTTCGTTATAACAGAAGGAGCGATGAAGCAAATAAAAATATTAAATTACCAGATAATGTGTTACTAACTCCATTAGAAGGAGGTGAAAACTATCATGTCGACAGAAATATTTTTGAAAATAATTTTACGTTCTACAAAAGACTTTTTTCGATATTAAGTACAAATAATGTTGATACAATATATTTGTGGGAAAATAATTCAGACAAAAAATATCTTTATCAAAAAAGTAATTTAGAATATTTTAATCTATTAAATGGAGCACAAGAACTTCCACCACCCTCAGAACTAGCCGGCTATAGTATAGAAACAGATTACAGTATTTATTTTTATGATGTAGCTGAAAACAATGTTGTTATAAAATCTAGAGACATACCGGAAATTATTTTATTTCCAGACTACCTTTATTACGATCCAAATACTGAATTAATTAAAGATATTACTAATATGGATTACACCTATTCATTTAGTAATCCTAACACTATTTTTGGTGAAATCTTAAGCACTATTCTAAAATTTAAAACACAGGGATTTCTTTCAAATAAGGAAAAGCAAGTAACAGTTACAAAGTCTCAAAAAGCTGGACAAATGAAACTTTTCCCTTTTATGCAATTTAATAAAGGCTTAAAAACTTTCAATTTAAAATATGCTTATTACAACAAAAATAATCCAGAATCTGTATTTACTCCAAATGATGATGACTGTGCATTTATTTTAAATTTTCAAAGTGTAGGAGGATTTCTTTCATTCCTTAACGAGACTCTTTTTACACAAGGGATTGATCTATCATCATCAGGAAGTCCAATAAACAAGAATTTTCAAAAAAGTTTTAAAGAAATAATCATCTCTCCTTTAGAAAAGAATTTAAAAAGTAATGTTCAGCTATATTATAGAGATGCTTTAGAAATACTTTATTATCTACCAAGTTCCATTTCGATTGAATTAAGCAGTGAAATATTATGGCTCCTTTTAGAAGAAGGCATAAGAAAAAATGGACTTAGTAATGACATAGAACTTGCCGAGGAAGATATTTACATTAAAATTCTGGAAAATTTATTAAACAGAGAAAATGAAGAAAATAATTTTATTGAACGTCTTAGTAAGCCTATTGATAAAAATGGAACTTTAATTCTGGAATATCTTTATGATAGAATGAATGGTGAAAACGGAGTAAAATTTGCCAGCCTCGTGAATAAAGCATGGCGGAAGACACGTTTTGTAAATCCAGATACTGAAAAAAATCCGGAATTCAAAAGTACCGATGGCCCATTAATGTTGCCTTATGAATCTAAAAAATGGCTGGGACTTTATTTCAGTAATGCAAAAGTTGATTTTGAAAGTAACAAGGAAAAACAAAGGATTCTTCGTGTAGCCTACGAAACAGGAAAGTACGAATACGAGATGCGTCCCGGGTTAAAAACCGATAATCTTGTCTCCAAACCTGTACAAATAATAGATTATTTTTGGTATCATCCTTTTTATCCGATTAGGTTAAAATTTACCGATAAAGCTGATTCAGAAGAAGATACAGCTATAAAACTAGATGCGATTGTTCCTGCATTTATGCTTAAAGCAAACGCTGATAAGCAATTTTGGGAGAATATTATAAAAACAGGAGAATATGCATTGGATATTGCAGCTATAGCAGCAAGTTATGGAGCTCTTTCAGAAGTTGTTGCAGCAGAAGTAATTACTTCATTAGCAGTTGTACGAGGAATTGGTGCTGCGGCAGGAATTACTAGTTCAGTTGCTAATATTATTTTAAAACTATCGAATGCTGAAAACTCTGAATTAGGACAGACATTTTGTGAGTATTTATTTTGGATAGAAATGTTATCTTTGAGTGGAGAACTTACTGTTGCTATAAAAAATGGACTGAGCCGTTCTGCAAATAAACTAATTGAAAAAGAGGATGATTTAGCTAAACTTGAAAAACAACTAAATGAAACACTAATAGAAGAAAATAATAAAAGGAGAAAACTTACAAAAGCAGAAAAAGAACAAATCCTCAATGAGTTAGAATCTAGGAGAAATTTTAAAATAGATAATTTTATTGAAAGAAATATGGAAAATAAAAAAACAATTGGAAATATTTCTAAAGAAGTTATTATTAAACAATTACATAATGTAACAGAAGTCTCAACAGAAGTATCTAGAGCATTAAAAAAGGGACAAATAAAACTTATAAAATTAGATGAAGCAGAATTTTTTAATGCAATTAAAGAACCAGGAGAAACATTGAAAGACATTGAGGATGTTGTAGCTTCTCAAAGAGGTAGAAATATTTATATAAAAAATGATGCACCTTTAAATAAGGCTTTTGGAGAAATAGTGCATGAAGCACAGCATGCATTTGATGAAATTAATGGTTTATTTGAAGATATTAAAAAATTAAGAAATGAAACCAAATCTATTATTCATGATAAAATTTCAATGAAAGGGTATATAGATAAAATGACAGATGGACAAGTTATAGAATTAAGAGCAAGAATTACAGAAAGAGAATTTCAACAAGCTGCTAAACAGCCATTAGACTTTCCTTCTGTATCCGCTATGATCAGTTTTATATCCGATAAATACAAATAAAAAGCATATGGATTCAATTATAAAGAAATTATTATTAGAAATAATGTATTATTCTAATAATAGAAAAATTCAAAAAAGTGATGTTTTTATTCAAAAAGCACAGCAAAATTTAGGTGATATAAATTTTTATATAAGATCAGAAAATTTATTAAATTGGATAGATCCTAAAAATCATTTTGCCGAAACTGACTTAGAAAAATATCTTATCTATGAAGATTTTATGGATATTGAAGACTTCAAAGAAATCTATAATGAATATGATTTGCTTTTTAAACACTTACCTGAACTAAGCAGAATTTTTAAGTTAAAAGAAAAACATATAGAGTTTAATCCCAATTTGAGCAAAGAGGATATTAACGAAATTTACCAATTTGTAAAAACTAATTATTCTATAAATCCAGCACGTGTTACTAGATATATAAAACCCAAACAATAATATTAGTTTGTAACAAGCCTAAATTAAAAAGGATTTACGAATGTCTAATCAATTATCTTTAAATGTAACTATACTAATTGGATATAAAAGGAAATTGAATGATATTAAACTATGCTACCAGAACAAGAAATTATAAAAATGGCCAAAAATCATATTGAAAAATATAGTAAAGAGTATGGTGTTAAATTATCACTCTTCGAAGAAGCTACGTTAAAAAAAATTATGGAATGATTTTTTTCTACGTAAGCAAAAAATTTTATGAAACGAGAGATGAACAATATAATACATTAATTGGAAATGTTCCTTTCTTGGTAAAAAATACAAACGGAGATATAATAGAATTTGGCTCGGGTAATACGATCGAATATTATATCAAAGAATATGAAGCAGGAAGATATCCTTAAATTAATATTTCTTTAGTTTTAAAAAATTCTCAAAATATATTCTATTAAAAATAAAACACGACACCTTTTGTCGCATTAAGCGCATATATTTGTGGTAGAAAATTAAATCATGAAAAAAGATTTTTACCTGACAAGATATGCCTTAATAATAAAAAGATTAGAAAGTTCTCCGGCCACCTATTCGCAGCTGGAGGACTATCTACTCAACTCTTTCGAATTTCAGGATGCGGATATTAAAAGCTATTCTATTCGTACCTTGCAGAGGGATATTCGTGAGATTTCTGACCTTTTTAACCTTTCCATTCACAACAAAAAAAAAGGAGACAACCGTTATTATATCGAAAGTCGCCCCATCATGGAAGTGGATGAGTACAACCAAAAATTATTGGAATCTTTCCAGGTAAGCAACGCGCTAAACAATCATCCTGACTTCGCCAATTATATCTTTTTTGAAAGCAGAAAACCTACAGGTGTTGAAAATTTTTATGATCTTTTCTTTGCCATCCGCAACAAAAGGGTTGCAACTTTCGAACATTACAATTACAAAAATAAGCTGATGACTTCACGAAAAGTTCATCCGCTGGCGTTGAAAGAATCAAAAGACAGATGGTACCTGATCGCGATTGACACAAAAGATAAAGTATTGAAATCTTTCGGTTTAGACAGAATCAATTACTTGGATGTAAGCGATAAAAAATTCAAGGAAAAGTATAATTATAATTTCAAGGAACACTTTAAAAATGCTTTCGGCGTGATGAATTTAGCTGAACAAAAACCTCAGAAAATTGTTCTGAAATGCAGTAAGCATCAAGGCGAATACATCAAAAGTTTTCCGCTTCATCAGTCTCAGAAAGAAACCAAGGAAACTCAGACAGAAACTTTTTTCGAGTTTTTTCTGCATCCAACTTACGACTTTATGCAGGAAATTTTATCTTATGGAAAAGAAGTTCAGGTTTTGGAGCCTAAAGTTTTAGTTGATGATATTCGAACGCATTTACAGGAATCACTGAACAATTATCTTGAGCATTAAAACCGTGTTTTTATAGATTTTTTTGATTATATTTACATAAATATATCAATTTGAGATCTCTATTTCTTTGTTTGTTTTGCCTTATTTCTTCTTTTTGTTTTTCACAACAGACAGAGGAATTCAAGCATGTGCGAGGTTTCTACAATCAGCACCGAAACATGCTCACCAATGAGTTTAAAAAGAAATTTGATGCAGAAGCCAATACTTTCAGCAAAACATTGATTCGACAGGATTTTGTGCTTTTCATGAAGAAAATGGATAGTATTGAAAATGTAGCCTTGATTGGTGCTTTGCTAAAAGTGAGAAACTTAGAAGACCTCAAAAAAATCGGTCAGAAAAACGATAAAAAAGACACTGCTAATCATTTGGTTAAAACCCCTGCAAATATTGAGAAAAATGCAGATTATCCGGGAGGAATTAATGCTTTAAGAAAAGAAGTTTCCGATCTTTTTTATTCGCCGGGAGTATATTCTGAAAACAAAACCATTAAGACTAATGTCGCGTTTATTGTTGAAAAAGATGGAAGCATCACCAACGTTCATGCGCAGGGAGAAAATTTCACTTTCAACAGACAGGCAGAAATTGCGATGTATTCTGTCTCGGAGAAATTCAGTCCGGCAGTCGTCAATGGCGAATCGGTGAGATACCGTTTTAGCCTTCCTTTAACTATGAATATCAACAGATAAATGTTTACCGACGAATATTTTATGAAAATGGCTTTGCAGGAAGCCGAAATTGCCTTGGAAAAAGATGAGGTTCCCATCGGATGTGTGATTGTTTCCAACGACCGAGTGATTGCAAGATCGCACAATCTTACCGAAGCTTTAAATGATGTAACCGCTCATGCCGAAATGCAGGCGATTACTTCTGCTGCGAACTTTCTGGGCGGAAAATATCTTATCAACTGTACAATGTATGTAACGATGGAACCCTGTGTCATGTGTTCGGGAGCACTTTCCTGGTCGCAAATTACAAAGGTTGTGATTGGCGCGAGAGACGAACAGCGAGGATTTATCAATAAAAATTTATCACTTCATCCCAAAACAGAGATTGTTACAGGAATTATGGAAAGGGAATGCTCTTCTATTGTGAGAGAGTTTTTTAGATCGAAAAGATAATATTTTAATTTCGGATAAAGTATGATGAAAAATATCTCCCGAAATTTCACCAGACTTAGCTTCTCGATACAAAATTCTTTCAGAATTTCACTCGAAGTGACGGCGTTTTAATAGAATACTTTTTCCTTTAAGATAAGTTAATCCTTATTTTTAAATATAGAATACATCGGGATATCATAATATTTTCCGTCTTTCTTCAGATGTTGTTTTAAAATAGCTTCCTGCTGCATTCCTATTTTTTGCATGATCTTTCCAGAAGCCGGATTGTGAGGAAAATGAATTGCAAAAATCTTGTTAAAGTTCAATTCGTTAAATCCAAAATCTACAATGGCTTTGGCAGCTTCGGTTACATAGCCTTTATTCCAAAAAGCTTTTGCCATCCAGTAACCCATTTCTGCTTTATCATGACCTTCATCGTGCAGACCAATCGCTCCGATAATTTTTCCGGATGTATCGCGGATCGCGAAAGTATATCCTTTTTTGGAGTTGAACGCCTCTCTCACCAGCTTCAGCCAGAAATCACCATCTTCTTTTCGGTAGGGATAAGGGATTGTAGATGTATAATCAGAATATTCTTTATCCTGCATATATTCTACAACCAAAGGAAGATCTTCTTCTTTTAATTCAGAAAGAATCAATCTTTCGGTTTCTATTTTTGGGAAATTTTGCATTGTTTTTAAAATTGAGATTCAGACTAAGGTTGAGAAAAAATATTTAATATTACTTAAACTCAACCTTACCCTCAATCTTATTTATAAATCTTTTCCTAAAAAATACAGTCCTTTTAAAGTATGAAGCCTGTCCATCACATGAATTTTATCCGTCAGCGGTTTATAAACATGAGAAACTCCTCCCGTCGCAATCACGAAACAGTCATCATTTACCTCATCATTTATTCTATCGATAAAACCTTCTACCATTCCTAAAAATCCGTAAACCATACCACTTTGCATACAACTTACAGTGTCTAATCCGAGAACTGTTTTAGGTTTCTTCAGTTCAATTTCGGGAAGTTGTGCTGTGTGGCTGATTAATGAATTTAAAGCGGTAATAATTCCCGGAGCAATAATCACTCCCAAAGATTCTCCTGTTTCCGAAATACAGCTTGCCGTAAGCGCCGTTCCGAAATCTAAAACGATCTTCTTTTTTCCCGGATACAGCATGTGTGCCGCGACAAGATTAGCGAAAATATCGGTTCCTCGCGATTTCGATTTTGCCTGAACAACGGACGGCGTCGTACTGTCTACGATCACAGGAACTCCTTCATGAATTTTCCTGATCGCAGCACTGATCACCTTAGTAAGCTGAGGAACCACAGAGCCGATAATAACTTTATCGATCTCTTGGGGTTCAATTTTATAGGTTTGATACAGCATCAGCATCTGTACATACAATTCGTCTGCCGTGCGGTAAGGTTTTGTATTGATGACCCACGAAATATCACAATTATCATCATCAAAAAGACCAAATCTGATATTGCTGTTTCCTACGTTGATTACGATTGAATTCATTGACATATTTTTCAGAAGAATTTCATTACATAATATTGAAACCCTTGCTTTATTTTGAGGGAATAAATTTAATGATTTTCATAAAAACTATCCCTTAATCTCTTATAAAATGCTCTTCTGTTTAAAAATATCATGGATTAGATGAAGTGAAAATTTATTCGTACAATAAAAACCGGATTAAGACCAAATTATTTTTACGGAGGTTACAAACAAGGTTGTTTTAAACAAAATACTTGTTACATTTATTTAAAACAACCTTGTTTGTCATAAAATACAAAATGCGGAGAGTTAAAACAGGGGTGTTTGTAACAAAATACAAACTACTTTTGTTTCCCACATATTGTTTGAAATCAAATGATGATAATTATTTAATTAATTAATGTTAATTCTTATTTAATAAATAATTTTTGAACATATAAAGTGTAGAATCTGCAAATAATATTTTTTTAATCTGTCTTTTGCCGTAATTAAGTCAAAGAGAAGTTAAAGAAACAAAAAAATCCCACAGCTCGCTGCGGGATTCTGTATTTTAAAAGATTAATTACTTCACTTCCAAAAAATTATCTTCCATATTCACATCTGCCAATCGTTGGCTGAAATCAATGCCTAAAACAGATAATTGAGATTTTGTATAAGGAACCGTTACCGTATATTCCTTCTGAGTCCAAGGCCAATACGGCATCGTTTTAAACTCACCATACATATCTTTTTCTTTCCAAGTATGCGTCATATTTAAAGGAATCTGATACGTTACAATTTTCTTATCGGTAGTCATAATACTGAAATCAATCGGCATCGGAACCTGACCTTTATTAATCAATGTAATCGTCGTAGATTTTGTATCATACTTCACATCTTTAATACCATAATCGATGGTTTTTGTGGTGTTGATCCAATAGTTTTGGAACCACTTCAAATCCATCCCTGAAACTTTCTGAGCGATATGTAAAAAGTCTCTGTCAGAGGGATGTTTCATTGCCCACTGATCGTAATATTGCTTTAAAGTTTCAGCTAAATTCTGCTCACCCATAATGTAACCCAACTGCACCAAATACAATTCTCCTTTCACATAAGAAGCATACGTATAAGACGTTCCGTTGTCGTGGTGATCGCCTAACCAAACAGCCGGCTCTTCAATTCCTTTTTTAATGAAACTTCTGTAAGCATTTAATCTTTCCATAAAAGGATTCGGAAGCTCTTCTGGAAACAACTGATACATAACATATCCTTCTGCATAACTTGTAAAACCTTCATCCATCCACGGGCGCATCGATTCGTTGGTGGCCAACATTTGTTGATACCAAGAGTGAGAACCTTCATGAGCCATCAATCCCATTAAATCTTTAATATTTTTAGATTCACCAAGAATCATGGTACACATTCCGTACTCCATTCCGCCGTCTCCACCTTGGATAAACGCGTATGTTGGATATACATATTTACCGAAATGAGAATTCATGATTTGGAAATATTTCGTCACATACGGTTGAGCTTCCTCCCAAACTTTTGTTTTATCATTGGGTTGATATACAAAGAATACTTTCGGACCTTGTGGAACGTCAAAACTTTTTACAACATAATCTCTGTCGGCGCTCCAAGCGAAATCAAGAATGTTTTTCGCTGTCCATTTCCAGGTTGCTTTTTTATTTTTTTCGGCTTTGATTTTTGCATTAGCATCGTAACCTTTTACTTCTGTAGGATTTTCAAGAATTCCTCCAGCTCCCACAACATAATCTTTATTGATTTTAATTGTCACATCAAAATCTGAAAACGGTGCATGAAACTCTCTTCCCATATAATCGAAAGTCGCCCAGCCATCGTAATCGTATTCTGCAATTTTCGGATACCATTGCGTCATCGTCATATCAACGCCTTCTCTGTTATTTCTTCCGCTTCTACGAATTTGCTGAGGAATCACCGCATCCCAATCCATCGTGAAAGTAGTGGTTGAATTGGGCTTGATAGGTTCCGCCAAATATACTTTCATGATGGTTTCCTGAACTTCAAATTTCAGGTCTTTTCCGTTTTGCTTAATCCAGTGAATATTTTGTGCTCCTTCCTGATCTTTCGGAATAGAAGCTAATCTTGAAATTCCGTCTTTTTGCAATCTCGAATCCCCATTTTTTCCCTGACTAGACACTCTTTGATCCATCATCGAATTCGGTTTAAAGGCATTCCAATACAAATGGAAGTAAACCACATTGAGCTCGTCCGGTGAATTGTTGGTGTATTCTAAAGTCTGATTTCCTTGATAAGTAAATTTTTCAGCGTTCACATCAATATCCATCTTGTACTTCGCACTCTGCTGATAATAAGGGCCCTGCTGAGCCTGAAACTGAGAAATTATAAACGCAAACAGGATTGCAACCGATTTTTTCATTTAAAATTTTTTATTTTTCTAAAGGTAGTTAATTTAAACAAGAACCTCAAATGTGGAGTTATTGTTGAGGTTTGAATCTTTTTTAGATGAAATTTATCTTCGATTGTTAAATTTTTATCTCACTGATTTTGCAGATTTCGTTGATTTTTTTTAACTCAAACATCTGTTAGATTTGCTTGATCTGCGAGAGATGAAATATAACAACAATATTTAGCACAAATAAAATTAGTGTAATCTTTTCAAAACATTTGAGCCATTAGTGTTTAAACAAAAAAATCCCTCAAAGCTTTAAAAACTTTGAAGGATTGTATTTTCTAATAAGAATTAAAAATTATTTCTTAGCAGCAACTTCTTTTTTTCCGCTTTGTAAGATCTTTTCTAAGATTCTTAGCGTGATCAGATAGGTTGGCTTTACACCTGTTAATCCCAAACCACCTGAAGAAAGAGTACTTCCCGTTTCCAAAGGATTATCTGAAGCATAATAAGCATACATTACAAACAGATCCGGAGAAATATGATGTCTGATTTTAGACGCCACCTGAATTGCTTTTTGGTAATGTGCACCTTCCATTTCAAGCCCGATCGCTTTCCACGAAGTGTTCATAAAATAAGAAAGAATATCTCTGTTTTGAAGCGAAGTTCCTAAAACGGTAATCATCGGGCCTTCAAAAGCTTTCAGTTCATCATCTTGAAAATCTTCTTTTTTCAAAGCATTTTCAAAAGGATAATTATCGGCCGTTCCTTCAAAAATGTGTGAAGTCGGGATCATAATATCACCTTTTCCACCTTCCAGAATTCCTGCTTTCCCCATGATGGAAACAGATTTTACTTTCATCATGTAAACTTCTCCTTTATGCTCGTAAGGTCTTAATAATTCATCCATTACCTCATAAGCCTGTTCGCCGAAAGCATAATCAAAAACCATAATTACATCGTCTCCGCCAAATTTAATATCGTGGAAAGGCGTGTTTTTAAGGTTTGTTTTACTTAAATCAATGATCTGAACATCAATATTACTTCCGCTTTTATCATTAATATAAATTAAACCTTCTTCCAAAGCGAATTTTGAAACTTTGTCGCGAAGTTCTTTTTTATCGGAAATTTCTCCGTAAAGCTTATAATCAACCTCTTTGTTGTCTTTTTTCTTTAATGCATCGTTGGCGTACAGCATATTTTTCACCGAGTGCATGTTGGCAGAAATAATGTGTAACGGACGCATGTGAAGATTGTTTTCAAATAAAACTTCTTTCACTTTGTCTGCCCATTTTTCACCAAAATAATGGTGCCCTACTCTTTCCTTTAAAATAGCACTGAAATGAATCTCTCTTTCTCTCGTCTGTTTTGCATCTTCCAGACTTACTTTTCCTAAGTTGTAGATGATTTTAAATAAACGGTCAGGATTTGTATCATCACCGAAAGTATTATAAGCGGTTAATGTTTCATCAAAAGTTCTTCCGATTAAAGAAGACAAGTGAATTAAAGCAACTTCTTTTTCTTTTCTGCTGAATTTCTTTTCGCCTTTTACTACTTCTTCAATAATTTTAAAAGCACGTGTCGGTTTCCAGTTTTCATCTTGGATGAAAGCCAGATTTCTGATTTTATCGGCTTCTATAAATAAAAATGTAAGGTGAGTAAGAATATCATAAATTTCAGAACGTCCCAAAAGAACTTCAATATTCATTTGGTGTTCGTCGATTCTGTAACAGTTTCTTCTTCTCTTTTTGGGAACGATCGGCTCAAAGCTTCCTTTATCAAAACCTTCGTCTGAAGTTAAATGAATGAAAGCACATTCTTCAATACCTTCTGGAAGTCTGTCTAAAACATACATCAAACCATCCAATTCCAACTTGCTTGGAATGCTCATGGTACCGTAAATTTCCGGATTGATCGTCTTCAACAAACTTCTAATGCTTTCTCCTGAAACTCCGCTCGGCTTGAAAAAACCTCTATAAAACAAATGTCTCATAGATATGTATAGTCTTTCAATTGCTTCGGTAGTTTCTCTTGCTCTAGAATTTGTCATATATTAAAATTTTTATAAAAAGTCTGCTAAGTTACGAAAAATATACTTAATATCTTAAATCGTTAAAAATCAATTACATAATTCTTGACCATTAAATAATGTTAGGTTTCTAAAAGTACTATATATTAAGGTATCGAGAAAGAAATTCAAAATAATTTTTCTTCACATTCGAAACAATAATTTCGTTTACCCCTATCAAAAATCAAATCATTGTTTAAAATTTAGTTAAAATTCAAAATACCCCTTAAATTTTTGGGGTAAAAATATTTTCAATTCATTTTTTTTGTAAATTTGCCCCGTAAAAATTAACCTATATGTCAACTTTAAGATTCAAAGCGTTAGAAACTTTACCATTTAAGGACTTTAGAAGAGATAACTCTGTGGAAGTTCCTGTAAAATTATCAGAATTATTCTGCCAAAATGTTTTCTCAGAAGAAACAATGAGAGAATATTTAACGAAAGAAGCATTCCAGTCTATTATGGATGCGGTAAAAAAAGGAACTAAAATCCAGAGACACATTGCAGATCAGGTAGCAGTAGCTATGAAAGACTGGGCAATGAGCAAAGGAGTGACTCACTATACACACTGGTTTCAACCTTTGACAGGGACAACTGCAGAAAAGCACGATTCTTTCTTCACACCAATCGAAGGAGGAAGAGCAATCGAAAGATTCAGCGGAAACTTATTGATTCAGCAGGAGCCTGATGCTTCTTCTTTCCCGAACGGAGGAATCAGAAACACTTTCGAAGCAAGAGGTTATACAGCTTGGGACCCTACTTCTCCGGCTTTCATTATGGGAACTACACTTTGTATTCCTTCAATTTTCATCTCTTATACAGGAGAAACTTTAGATTATAAAGCACCTCTTTTAAGAGCATTGAACGCGGTAGACGAAGCTGCAACAAACGTAATGCAGTATTTCGACAAAAACGTAACAAAAGTAACCCCTACTTTAGGTTGGGAGCAAGAATATTTCCTGGTTGACTCAGCATTGTATCAATCTCGTCCGGACCTTGTATTAACAGGGAAAACTTTGTTAGGGCATTCTCCGGCAAAAGGACAGCAGTTAGATGACCACTATTTCGGTTCAATTCCAACAAGAGTAATGAACTTCATGAAAGAGTTGGAAATCGAATGTATGAAATTGGGTATTCCTGTAACAACAAGACATAACGAGGTGGCTCCAAACCAATTCGAGCTGGCTCCAATGTTTGAAGAAGTAAACGTTGCCGTAGACCATAACTCTTTGTTGATGGATGTTATGGCAAGAATCGCTCACAGACACCATTTCCACATTTTATTCCACGAGAAACCATTCGCAGGCGTAAACGGAAGCGGAAAGCACAACAACTGGTCTTTAGCAACTGACACAGGTGAAAACCTTTTAAGCCCGGGAAAAAATCCTAAGAAAAACTTACAGTTCTTAACATTCTTCGTTAACACAATTAAAGCGGTTTACGAATATGCTGACCTTTTAAGAGCAAGCATCGCTTCTGCAAGCAACGACCACAGATTAGGTGCAAACGAAGCTCCACCAGCAATTATTTCTGTATTTATCGGAAGTCAATTGTTTAGAGTTCTGGAAGAGCTTGAAAAAGTAACGGAAGGAAAACTTTCACCAGACGAAAAAACAGACCTTAAATTAAATGTAGTTGGAAAAATTCCTGAAATTTTGTTGGATAATACTGACAGAAACAGAACCTCTCCTTTTGCATTTACAGGAAATAAATTCGAGATCAGAGCGGTAGGTTCTGCTGCAAACTGTGCTGAATCTATGACGGTAATGAACACGATTGCAGCAAAACAATTAAGCGATTTCAAAAAAGAAGTAGATGCTTTAATTGAAACTGGTCTTAAAAAAGATGAAGCGATCTTCAACATATTGAGAGAATACATCAAGCAGTGTAAAAACATTATGTTTGAAGGTGACGGATACTCTGATGATTGGGCAAAGGAAGCTGAAAAAAGAGGATTGAATAACTGGAAAACAACTCCTGAAGCACTTAAGCAGGAAATGAACCAAAAATTCCTTGATTTATATGAAGAAATCGGAGTTTTTAACCACAGAGAAGTTGAAGCCAGAAACGAGATTAAATTAGAAAAATATTCAACAGTTATCGATATTGAAGCAAGAGTTTTAAGTGATATCGCAAGAAACCACATCATTCCTTCTGCTTTAAACTATCAAAACAGATTAATTGAGAATGTAAAAGGTCTTAAAGAGATCTTCGGAGATAAAGAATTTAAATCATTGGCTAAAGAGCAAATGAGCTTAATTACAAGCATCTCTGAAAACGTTGCTACGATTAAACTGGGCGTTGAAGATTTAATTAAAGCAAGAGAAGCAGCAAAAGCTGTATCAGAAAGTCAGAAGCAGGCAGAAGAATATTGCAACAAAGTAAAACCTTTATTTGATGTGATCAGAGAAGCGTCTGATGCACTAGAAATGATGGTGGATGATGAACTTTGGCCAATGACGAAATATAGAGAAATGTTATTTACAAAGTAACATCTGTAAAGTTCCATATTAGTTAAGCTCCCCGGTATTTCCGGGGAGTTTTTTTATCTATTTTTAACAGTAGTGAAAATTAGAGTTTTATATCTTAAACCTCGATTTGTAGAAGAATATCTACAGGTTTTGTTAAAGAATCTTAATAAAAAAAACCGTACACTCACCTAAAATAGGCGGTTACGGTTTATTTTTCTTTAACATACTTAAATAATATGTTAAAATGTGTTAAAAACCAAACCTGACAATAATCATATCAAGGCTCTTTTGGCTGGAATACATACTTTTGTAATGCTTTTGAAAATAAATATTCCTTTTTAACACGGATAATCAAATATATATGAAGAAAAGAGTTTTGTTTTATTTAGTTGCTTTAGTTACTACAGTGTCTATGCAATCGTGTGCTACTAATTATGTAGTTTCAAAACCAGCAACTTACACAAAAGAATACAAAACAGATGCCAAACTTGCTTCTCTTGATACAAAGAAAGCTGAGCTTGATAAGCAGAGATTAATTGATTCTTTCCTTGCTGAAAAAGCAGCATCTATCGCCAACGCGAAAAACGCAGTTAAAAATTCTGAGATTGCCAAGGCAATCAAACATAATAAAACAATCGACAACATCCTTACGGAAGCAGCAACTTACCTTGGAACTCCTTACAGATACGGAGGAACGACAAGAAACGGTATAGATTGTTCAGCTTTCGTTCTTTCTGTTTTCGGTGCAGCAGCAGGGCTTAGCTTACCAAGAGTAGCAGCTTCTCAGGCCCAGGAAGGTGAAAAGATTGAAAAATCTGAACTTCAGAAAGGAGATTTAATCTTCTTTTCTCACGGTAGAAGAATTTCTCACGTAGGAATTGTAGAAAGCGTAGAAGAAGACGGAGAAGTGAAGTTTATTCACGCAGCCACGTCGAAAGGAGTAATGGTTTCTTCACTTAATGATTCTTATTGGGGACCAAAATACAGATTCGGAAAAAGAATGATCAATGAAAACGGAGAATCTTTAAACAATCTGGCTACAACAACTCCAGCATCAAACGGAACAAGTTTTTAATTTTAAATAATTGATTTAAATAATGAAACCATCAAAAATTTTGATGGTTTTTTTATTGTACATAATTTTTAACGCTACAGATCAATAAGATTTAGAATATTTTGGATTAAGCCCAAAACTTGGGGACTACCAAAAAGTTTATATCCGTAAAGTTTGTCGTCCCGTAGGGATCTAAGCATCGTATTAGAAAAACAAGACTGAAACGATTGTTTATTTTTTTAACACTATCGATCGCTAAAGCTTTGCATCTCATTTTAAATATTTTCGGTCGCAATGGCGTTCTACTCAGCAAATGATAGTAATACTTAGCTCGCTTAACTATAAAATTCAAAGTCATCGATTTTGAACACCAAGCTCACTAAGTTTTTTTGAATACTATTTGCTTTTAGTTTCACAAAGCCGTTTCACTTATAAAAGTTGAAAATAAATTGTATTTGAACCTTCGCTAACAACGAACAACCAGAATCACCCGTTCTTATCAATTTCAATATCGAATTTATATAACAGACCATAGATTTGAGAAAGTGAAAATTTGGCCTTTTTAAGCCTGTTTTGAGACGGATCTATGGAATAGTTGACCGATGTTCTTAAATCTGCTTTTTCAAGGTTTGTTCTATCGAAAACAGCTCCGGAAAAATCACAGTTATTAAATACGGAATTTGATACATCACATTCAGCGAAATCAACTTCTATTAATTTCGAATCTTTAAATAAAGTTTTCTTGATTGAGGTTTGATAAAATATAGAATTGTTTAGTGAGCAACCTTCAAACCGGAAAGACATTCCAAACTCATTACAGTTATTGAACTGAAGTCCAAACATTTTAGATTCCTTAAAACTCACATCGCGAAAACCTGTAGAAACAAGTTTTACCATGCTTAGATTACAGCCAATAAATTCGCAGTCATTAAAATTAAAACCGGAAAGGTCTTCATATTCAAAATTACAGTTTAGGAAAGTACAGTTTTCGTACTCCCCTTTTTCTAACGGATTTTGAGTAAAGTCTACATTTTCGAAAGTTTGATCCAGAACGTATGCTTCCTTCATAAGATTTTATGATTTAATTACAATTTTTCTCGCTGATTTTGCAGATTGCGCTGATTTTTGTCTAAAAACTTTAAAACAGAATGATTGTAAACATCCATCATCCAGCTTCCAACTTCCGGCCTTTACACCAAACTATTCTTATCCGAATAATTCAGTTTAAAGAAAATAAAAGTCATCATCGAGAAGGCAAGCAAAGAACTTCCACCATAACTAAAATAAGGTAACGGAATTCCAACGGTCGGGAAAAGCCCCATTACCATTCCTAAATTGATAGAAAAGTGCATGAGAAGGATCGAAGCAAAGCAATACCCAAAAACACGATTAAAAGCGGATTTCTGTTTTTCTGCGAGGTAATAAATTCTGCCAATGAAGACCATATAGCAAAGAATCAGAACAGCGCTTCCTACAAAACCCCATTCTTCACCCACGGTACAGAAAATATAATCGGTTTCCTGCTCCGGAACGAATTTCCCTTGTGTAACGGAACCTTCACGATATCCTTTACCCAAAAGTCCGCCAGAACCGATGGCTGTTTTAGAATATAATAAGTTGTAACCAGAGGTATCTCTAAACGCCGTTTCCCCTTTATAAAGAACCTCAATTCTTTCTCTTTGGTGTTTAGGTAATTTTTCTAAAATAAACGGTGACCCGAAAGCCAAACCGCAAAGAATTAAAATAGAACCTGCAATACTTGAAATAGAAATGACATTCCAGGACATTTTATAATAATTCATCGCGATCCGACCGCCTGCAATCACTAAAATCGTAAGCACAACATAAATTGGAGGAACCGCCAAAGAAACAAGGAAAACGCCCGCAAAAAGGAATCCGATTCCAAATAGCAAACCATTTAATCCCTCTCGATATAAGGCGATAAAAAATGCAATGAAAACCAACATAGAACCTACATCGGGAATTGCCAGTACAACGGCCGCCGGAATTCCTACAATCGCTAATGTTGTTAAAAGAGATTTATTATTTTTCAGATTAAATTCAGGGCCTGAAACATAATTCGCCAACATTAAAGCCGTCCCAATTTTAGCAAATTCCACGGGCTGCATGGTAAAACTTCCGAATTTGTACCAGTTTTTCTGGCCAAGAATTTCTTTACCAAAAGGGAAAAGCCCAATCAGAAGCAAAACACCTCCGATATAAATAATTCCCGACATATTTTCGAAAAACTTACTTCTTCCGACAAAAATAATCAGCCCGACAAAAACAGAAATGCAAAAGAAAATCAATTGTTTTTCTCCTAATTTCTGGTCTACACTATAAATATTTGCAATCGCAAAAATGCAAAGCACGAAATAAAGACCGAGACCTAATTTATCTATTCCTTCCGTCCATTTCATTTCTTAGCAGGTTTTGTAGTGTTTTTTGTATTCTTAGTTTCCTCGTCTATTTTTTTCTGCAGTTTAGCTTTTTGTTCTTTGATGAATTTTAAGCTGTCCTGTATTCTTTTCAGTTTAATAGAATCCGGTTTAGGATCTACATACAAACCTTTACGTTTCAAATCGAAGATCCACTGTCTTTTGTATTCAGGCATGAAACTCGAAGTAATCATTTTTTTGTAAAGATTCTCACGTTTCAGATCTCCGGTAATATATTTTTCAGCAATTACTGTACACGCCGGACCTGCCCAAGTGGCTCCAAATCCCGCATGCTCCATCACGGCAACTACCACAATTTTCGGTTTTTCAGCAGGAGCAATCAATACAAAAATAGAGTTATCTTTTCCTTGCGGAACCTGTGCAGTCCCCGTTTTTGCCAATTGAGTAAAGTCATTAGACTTCAATCCTCTTGCTGTACCTCTCAACACTACGGCTTCCATACCTTTTAAAACAGGTTCGAAATATTTTGGATCTACCAACGTTTTATGCTTAACCTTAAATCTTGGATCCGGATTTGGTTTTCCGTCAATTGATTTTACGATGTGAGGCGTATAATACCAACCTCTGTTAGCAATCGCACCTACATAGTTGGCCAACTGAATAGGCGTTACCAAAACGTCTCCCTGCCCCATTCCGTTATAAATAGCTCCGGTTGACATTTCGTCCCAGTCTTTAAAATCTTTTCTTTGCGATCCGCTCGCTTTCATGATGGCTTTAAACCTTTTCTCATAAAAATCACCCGAAGGAATTCTTCCTTTTGCTCCTACCGCGAAGTCGTTATTTAAAAACTCACCAACGCCAAAGCTGCTCATGATCTTTTTCCATTCATCTACCCCTTTGGAAGGATTTCCGGGATATTTTTTAATAATGTCGATAATTGCATAAGTAAAGAAACAGTTACTGGAAACTTGAATCGAAGGAATCAGAGGATCTGCACCACCGTGACCCTTAATTCTTTTTCCTTTATAGAAAAATCCGCCGCCGCAAGGAAAAATAGTTTTATCCGTCATTACTCCCATTTGCATCGCCGCCAAAGCCGTCAGCAATTTGAAGGTAGATCCCGGAGGATAACCCGCCTGCAAAGAACGGTCGAAAGTAGGCTTATTCTCGTAAATGGTATCTTTTGATAAAGCGTATAGATTTTTTGATTTGTTAGGACCTGTGAAAAGATTAGGATCGATATCCGGACCGGTTGCTGCAACCAGAACTTCACCGTTATTAGGATCTAAAGCGACAATAGCGCCATGCTTATTCACCAACATTTCTTCAGCGGTTCTCTGAAGATCGTAATCAATGGTTAACGTAATATCTTTTCCGGTAATAACATCTTTATCTAATGTTCCGTTTTTATAAGGACCAACATTTCTAAGCTTGATATCTTTCTGAATATACTTTACTCCTTTTACCCCACGAAGGTCTTTTTCGTAAGCCTTTTCAATTCCCGTTTTACCGATGAGGTCGCCCGGAAGATAATAGGTTGAATCTTTTTTAATTTCTCTTTCATTCACTTCACTCGTATATCCCAAAAGGTTACCAGAAGTTGAAACTTCATATTCCCTTTGCGGACGCTGAACGATGCTAAATGCCGGATATTTAAATATAATTTCCTGAACGCTCGCAATATCTTCCCTGCTTAGATCTTTCAGAAAAGTCATCGGAGTCAGTTTAGAATAATATTTTTCTTTTTTAATAAGATCGATTTTCTTAATAAAATCAGGTTTTGAGATTTTCATTAAACTACAGAAAGCCAATGTATCAAAATCAGGTTTCATCAAGGCCTGAGTGAAAGAAATTTCGTAAGCAGGCTGATTTCCAACCATAATTTTACCATTTCTGTCGAAAATAACTCCACGCTGTGGAATTACATATTCGGTTTTAATGGAAGTATTGGCCGCGTTTAAGGCATATCGGTCTGTCAATAACTGTAAATACGCAAGCCTCGCCACAAAAATAAGGGCGATGACAACGAGAACGGAGAAAACTTTTAAATAACGTGTGTTCAAACTCTTCTTTTCAAACTTTTTGTTTGATCTTAAATATTAATGCGTAAATAATGATAAATATAAAGGAAATTATACTAGTCACCAACACATTAAGTAATATTTCAAAAAATCGGCTAAATTTGAAGAATTCGATGTACTGTACCAACAGCTGATGCAGGAAGATACTCGAAAAGAGGAACAGTAAAAACTGTGACCACTGTAAAGACTGAAATGAAAAGAAATCTGTAGAAGTATCTGTAGATGTCCTGAAGATCAATGTTCTGAAATAAGCAATAAGAGTTGTCGCAAATGCATTGATTCCCCATGAATAAAGGAATGAATCCACCGCTAAACCAATCAAAAAGCTTAATGCCAAAAATTGAAATTTGTTCCTGAAAAAAGGATAAAACATTACAAAAACAGGATACAGCACCGGAGTATATTTTCCGAAAAGGGTAATCTTGTACAAAACAAAAACTTGTAATGCCACCAAGAAAATCATGATCAATATGTCGGTAAATAATGTTCTACTAATCATTTTCCTTTTTTATTACAGCCTGCATTGTATCTTGAATCTTTTGAACCTCAGCTTTTTTAAGATTTTTAACAACGAAA
>DKLU01000103.1 GCA_002455915.1 Chryseobacterium sp. UBA6632 | reverse complement strand
TCATTTCTACAGAATCAGAAATCGCTACTTTCTCAAGATTATATTTTGAATAAATCGTTACATTATAAAAATCAACGCCTTTTGTTCCGCGTTTTTCTTTGATGGAAAGTGTTTTATCTTTTACGTCAACATCAAGATTATCGGCAATATTCGGATATGTTTCTATCTGAACAAAGTTTTTCGGACCTCTTGCATAAAAGACTCTGAATTTTCCGTTCAGATCAAGATTCACAAATTCGGAAACATCAACATCTTTCGTTTCGATATCTTTTCCTTCTGGAGAGATTTTTCCGCACGAAACGACTGCCACCAACATGAATGTGCAAAATATATTTTTCATATTTAAATTAAAATATTTCATATAAAATCAAACTTATGATCGTAATTTCTATTCCCATCAATCCATAAAAAACCAATACTCGCCATAATAAACCTGGTTTTGAGTATGAATTTTTAAAAGCATTCCAATAAGTAATTGCCGGGAAGAGAATAGAAAGACCGAATATAATTTTGTCGATGAAATCGAAAATCTTTGAAATCGGTTTCCACAAACCGATAAGACTAACAATATCATCCAACAAAAATAAGATTAAAATTCCTAAAAGACTCACTGTTCCGATGATAAAATGCTCTGCAATATTCAATTTTATTCTTTTAAATAAAAAATAAGCATTGATCGCAAGCATCGGAATGATTATAAATAAAATAGTTTTTGAATATCGCGAGAAAAAATCTTTCATCTCCACAACATCATCGGTAAGAATCTGCGCAGGTGAATATTTTTCGTAGAAATGATAGGTAATTAGATTAAAACTAAAAAGAATCAGTAACAACGATATAAAATTGTTGTATCTGATTCTTTTTCCTGAAATATAATCCATTGCCGTTTTTCCGGGTCTGAATAAAATATTTTTTAAAGTATTGAAAAATTTGGCTTCAATGTGCCAAATAGATCCTAGAATATCATTTTTGATTAATGAATGTGGAGTTATTCTTGCTGTGTCCGATTTCTGTCCGCAATGAGAGCAATACTCATCGGAAATTGAATGACCGCAGTTCAAACAACTTTTCTTATTCATTTAAATGATTTAATACATTTCTTTAACTATTTTCAAGTGATAAAGCCAATATCATAAGAACTACAAAAACTAATGTTATTGCTATTCCGATAATCAAAGGAATCCAAATAGGTTTCTTTTCATATTGTTCTTCATTGGGAAAGTATTTTGGAAAAAAATAATAGGCAAGAATACATCCTCCAATCAAACCACATAAATATGCATAAGAGCTTTTAGGATTTTCCTGAATTGCTCCGAGAATTATTGCGATGATTGTCAACAGAATAGAAACACCTAAAACCGTATATGCTTCAGTCTTTCTTTTCGCTTCAATTAAATTTTTATATAATAAAACTCCTCCAAAAAGAGTTGAGAAAAATATAGAAAAACTTAAAATTGCCTGTTTCGAATATATTTTCGGTAATTTTTGTTCCATATTAAATCACTTCATCAATATTATAATTCTTATGTTCTCTGTTTGTTCTGATGATCATTTCTCCTAAAAATCCTGCTACAAAAAGCAAAGTTCCCATAATCATCATCGTTAAGGCAATATAAAACCACGGATTATTGGTAATTAAATGTCCGTAAATTCCTCTTGCAACATCAATTAATTTTGAAATTCCCAACCAAAGTGCAGAAAGGAAACCTACGATAAACATTAACGTTCCCACAGCTCCGAAGAAATGCATAGGTCTTCCACCAAAACGACTTACAAACCAAAGGGTTACTAAATCCAGAAACCCTCTGATAAATCTCTCGGTTCCGAATTTTGAAGTTCCGTAAGGTCTTGCCTGATGCTGAACTTCTTTTTCCGTAATTCTTCTGAAACCTGCATTAGCAGCCAAAACAGGAATATATCGGTGCATATCTCCATATACATCAATGGATTTTACGACCTGTTTTTTATACGCTTTTAACCCGCAATTGAAATCATTAAGCTCTACTCCGGATACTTTTCTTGCCGCCGCATTAAATAATTTTGAAGGAATATTTTTCGTCATGACATTATCAAAACGTTTCTTTTTCCAACCGGAAACGATGTCATAATTTTCATTCACAACCATTGCATACAATTCCGGAATTTCTTCTGGAAAATCCTGTAAATCAGCATCCATTGTAATGATAACATCTCCGTTTGTTCTTTCAAAAGCCGCATGAAGCGCCTGAGATTTTCCGTAATTTTTTGAGAATTTAATAGCATGAATCTGAGGATGCTGAACCTTCAGATTTTCAATAATGCTCCACGATAAATCTGTGCTTCCGTCATCTACAAACCAGATTTCATAGGATAAACTGTTTGATTTACAAACATTATCAATCCTTGAAAAAAGCTCTTCCAAAGAGGCTTCTTCGTTCAATAACGGAATAACTATAGATAAATTCATTTAATTTTTAATAAAATTATTCTTGATTTGTTAATTCGGGATGAATGGTTTTCGTTCTGAAAAACGCTCCGAAAAACACCGACAAAACTACGTAAAATATAAGAATTGCTGCAAAATATCCTGAAAAATGACTTGCCGTAAGCATATCTTTTCCTTTAATAGCCTCAGGATTAAATCTCTGAAGACCTTCTCTATATTTCTGCTCCAATTCATCAACATCTTTCTGATGTTTTAAAATTTTCTTTGCAGAAGTGTATTCAGCGTCTAATTCAGCTTTTTGTCTTGTCACATATTGATAATTCAACAACTTTTTAGCATCTGTATCTACAAAATTTAAAAATAAATAAATACTGAAAACTGAAAGTATTCCCCCAATGAACATCGGAACGAAAGCT
>DKLU01000312.1 GCA_002455915.1 Chryseobacterium sp. UBA6632 | reverse complement strand
GGGAAATAGCTCCTAAAAAATAAAAAAGGAAACCGAATAATTCAGTTTCCTTTTTCTAACTTTTATTTTAATAATTTACTCTTCACAAGCTCTCCAAATCGCATCATTTTGCGGAACGGGAGCTATGATTTCAATATTTTCTTTGGTCACCGGATGAATAAATTCCAGTTTTCTGGCGTGAAGATTAATCCCGCCATCGGTATTGGAGCGTGGCGAACCATATTTTAAATCGCCTTTAATCGGAACGCCGGTTTTTGATAACTGTGCTCTGATCTGGTGATGCCTTCCCGTTTCAAGATCGATTTCCAACAAAAGATAATTATCCAACGTTTTAATCACATTATAGGTAAGAATGGCTTCTTTTGCACCATCTGTAACTTTTGGAAAAACAATCGCTTTATTATTCTTCTCGTTTTTCTTTAGATAATGAACCAATCGTTGCGTTTTAGGAATCATTTCCTTAGCCACAACTGCCCAATATGTCTTTTTGACCTCGCGATTTTTAACCATTTGAGTTAAACGCGATAATGCTTTTGAAGTTTTAGCATAAATCACCAAACCCGAAGTCGGCCTATCAATACGATGAACCAAACCGAGAAAAACATTTCCCGGCTTGGCATCTCTTTTTTTTATAAAACCTTTGATTAATTCTAACAGAGAATCATCGCCGGTTTTGTCGCCCTGTACGAGCTGCCCTACTTTTTTGTTAATCACCAAAAGATGATTGTCTTCATATACAATCTGCTCCTCCATCATTTACTGTCGATAGCTGGGTCTGCTTGCAATTGAAAGAATAATTCCGCCCAAAAGCCCAACGGTTTTAATAGATTCTAATCTTGTTCCCAGCGGAATAAACAAACCTCCAAGCACACAAATAGCCGCCGCGGCGTACATTGCATAGGTGAAGTTTTGATTCTTCATCGCAGGTGCCTGCAGGAAAAAACTTGCTCCGATTAAAATATAGAACACTTTTCGTGACAATAAAGTATTGATATCGGGAGAAAAAAGATTAAACCAACCTGCTGCAAGGCAAACAAGCGCAATAATCGATAAAATTCCCTGAGTAGACTGTTGATTTCTCATGAATTAATAACTTTCGTTTTCGTTAGGGAAGTCCTGACCTTTCACATCTTTCACATATTGAGCAACAGCTCCAGTGATTTCTGTATATAAATCAAGATATCTTCTTAAAAATTTCGGACTGAAACCTTTGTTCATTCCTACCATATCGTGATACACCAAAACCTGACCGTCACAATGAGGCCCAGCTCCTATTCCGATGGTTGGGATTGAAATAGATTCTGTTACTTTTTTAGCCAAATCTGCAGGAATTTTCTCCAAAACAACTCCAAAACAACCTAATTCTTCCAATAATTGGGCATCTGCAATTAGTTTTTCTGCTTCCGCTTCTTCTTTTGCTCTTACTTTATAGGTTCCGAACTGATAAATAGACTGTGGCGTTAATCCCAAATGTCCCATAATAGGAATTCCGGCATTGATTATTTTTTTTATTGATTTTGAAATTTCCTTTCCTCCTTCAATTTTAATAGCATGAGCACCACCCTCTTTCATCATTCTTACTGCAGATTCCAAAGCCAAATCCGGATTACTCTGATACGTTCCGAAAGGCAAGTCAGCAATCACCAAAGCTCGGTCTGTTCCTCTCACCACACTTTGCGTATGATAAATCATCTGATCCAAAGTAATTGGCAACGTAGTTTCAAAACCCGCCATTACATTTGCCGCAGAATCACCTATCAAAACCGCATCAATTCCTCCCGCATCTACCATTTTCGCAGTGGTAAAATCGTATGCCGTAAGCATCGTAATTTTTTCCTTGTCGAATTTCATTTTTCGCAAGGTTTCAGTCGTAACTTTTTTAATTTCAGAATGAACAGACATAATGTATCTATTTTTTAAAGTTAAAAAAGTCGGCACTGGGCCGACTTAAAGTTTTTGTATGATTTTTATAAAACTACGTGACCTAGTTTCATTAATTTATCGTGGTTGAGAATTTTGATATTTCTTCCGTCTACTTCGATGAGTTGATCTCCTTTAAATTCTGATATTAAACGAATTGCACTCTCTGTAGCCGTTCCGATGATGTTGGCAATCTCTTCTCTCGTTAAAGAAATCTTGATGAATCCTTCAGGATCTACGCCTAATTTTTGTTCTAAAAGCAGTAAAATTTCCGCCAATCTTTCTCTTACCGTTTTTTGAGCAAGGAAGGTAATGGTATTGGAAGATTCTCCCAATTCATAAGAAATTTTCTGGAGCATTACGAAAGAAAGCTGAGGATCTACCTCCAAAAGATACATGAAAATATCTGCCGGTAAAAAAGTAGCCTCAATATCCGTCATTGCCTCAGCCTTCGCCTGGAAATTTTCCCCGCAAAGTAAAGAACGATAGCCGATGATGTCCCCTTCTTTGATAAATCTTAAAATCTGATCTTTCCCAAAAGCTCCCGATTTTGATAGCTTAGCAGCTCCCTTTTCGAGTACATAAACCCCTCTTGGCGTTTCACCATCTTCAAAAATGGTATCGTGCTTCTGAAAACTCAGTTTCTTTTTTGCGTTTATGTATTTCTCAAAATCAGCGTTGGAAAGTCTTGCCTTGAATGATTTAT
>DKLU01000056.1 GCA_002455915.1 Chryseobacterium sp. UBA6632 | reverse complement strand
CGACGCTCTTCCGATCTTACAAGGCTGAAGCCAATGTATGCCCCGAAGGCGATTAGATATATCATCAAGTTGCTTACATTTAATTTAGACATATAGATTAATACCGAGAAAAGCGCAAAGCCAATCAACAGTACAATGCTCCAAATAGTCATTGTTGCAGAAACTTCCTGAGTTTTCAATCTTTCAAAATACTTCATCATAATTAAACTTTTTTGGTTGTTAAACATCTTTTTTATTTCCAGTACGTCTGGAGAGAACAACAGAGGAGAAGTAAGTTCTTCCGTTATTCAGGGCTGCAAGTACATCTTGGTAAAAAGTATCATCTTTTACGTTGGCTAAGGTCAGGATGTAGCTTGCCATTTGTTTATAATCTTGAGTGAGCAATTTTCTCAGCTCTTTCACATCAAAGTTGGTCTTCTTCGATTGCTGAAAAGATCGTATCCCAAATGTTCTGTTGAAATCGTTGTTAGAATCAGACAAATGATTCGCAAACTTTATGATTCCCAATACTGAAACCTGAGAACTGTAATCCGAAGACAACAATTTTTCAACAAGTGTATTTACACGCTTGGTTTCCTCTTCATAAGAAGCATGTTGCACTTTTTTGTACTGATCCAAAAGGATTTTTACAGAAACATACGCATCTTTTTCAGTCTGCGTTTTGGCGTTCTTGTAAGGCTTTAGAGAATCTCTCAGCGCTTGCAGATCGGCATCACGAATCACGTCTAATTCAGCTATTTTAGCAGATTCTTCATTAGCTCTTATTTGATCGAGAGCACCATTGTATGTTGGGATTTGAGCCTGAATAGCATCAAGCATTCTTTTGAAATCCGCGTCTGTACCTGTATTTACAGAAGAACTATCTAAGTCTTCAAAAAATCGTACGATGAGTTGGCCGAATTCGGCGTGATGGAGCCTCGGAAGATCCAAGGATACGAGTTTTTTCATCGAGTTTATTGTGTTTTTAATTTTTAAACTTTTTAAATAGCCATTATCATGCCAAAGTATAGTATTTAATGTTAATTATGAGTGAGTTAATCAACTTAATTAAATTTAAAGAATAATATCATTTATATTATAAAAGAAAAATAATTTTCCGTCTGAAGTTCAGACGAGTCCACATTTTTTATTCTCGTCTGAACTTCAGAAAGGCAGAACTACTATTTGGTGAGCATTTCTGAAAATCAGACAACTAAAACTAAAATAGGTTGAGACTTTCTGAATCTCAGACTGGCAAAATCAATATTGGTTTAAACAAGTTTTGTTCTCAGACGATAAAAACTAAAATAGATTGAAGTATTCTGAAGTTCAGACGAAACAAACCAATATTTCTTACAAATGTTTTAATAAAAACTCAAGATTTGAAAATAATCAGAAAAAATTATTTAACTGAATAATTATAGATCACATTTATATGCAAAACTAATAAGTGCCAAAAAATGTTAATGTATATAGTATAAAAATAAATATAAAGTTTTCCTGTGATACAAAGTGTTGAGAGTATGAAATAGCGTTGAAAAATTATCACAAAATCGGTTATTTAATTGTTAATTTTTTTTAAAAAATTAATCAAAGTATGAATTTTTAATTATATTTGCCTCAGTTTATAAAACCTTATTGAAATGAAAAAAATGTTATTATCGACGTGTATATTCGTGTGCACAATTGTCTCGGCGCAAGTAGGTATTGGTACAAACAATCCTAACAATTCAGCAATTTTAGATGTGAATGTAGCTAATTTGCCAGCCAACGGCAAAAAAGGATTACTTCTTCCTCAGGTAGCTCTTACTAGTGCTACAGACGTTGTTACAATTCCTTCTCCCGCAAATGGTTTATTAATTTATAATACCGCTAATGCAGGAACGTCTCCTAATCAAGTCGTTGCCAATAGCTATTATAAATACAGTACGACAAATAACAGATGGGAGCTCATGGTAGATCAAAACTCTTTGGCTGGTTTAAGTATTCCTAGTGTAGCCTGTATATTGGGTTTTAAAGCAACAGGAAATGATACAACTTATTTAGGACCAGATTTATCTTCAAGTATTAGGCAGGTACTGTATGATGATGTGAAACTGCAATCATCTATAATGTCGTATGATACTACAACAAATGAACTTATAGCGAATAAAACCGGATATTATAATTTTCAGGTAAATCTTGTTCCGAGAGGGCCATACAATAACACAGCAAGGTTCGGAGTTTCAAGGCCTTATACGGGAGCAAAACCAACTACTGCAGCCAATTCTACGATTGCATTTTTATCAATGCATACGTATAATGTAGATAATCTTACACCAATGCCATTGCACGTAAGCGGACTTCTATATATGACCGCAGGGCAGAAGGTGATTATTTTAACGAGATTTATTGATCCGACAGTCAATACATTGAATGTGGAGGCTATTAACTACAGCAGAACATTTTTGAATTCGCTGGATGTGACCTATTTTTCTAACTAAAAGTTTATCAAAATACAATTTATTACCATAAAAGTTCCCTCTTGAAATGGATTAAGCTCTCTTTTACAGGGAGCTTTTTTATGTTTAATAGTAATCTTGAAGCAAGGATTATTAATGTATTTATCAAGCAATTAATGTCTTATATCAATCTTCAACGAATTTATTTCCTCCCGCTTTTATTCCAAAATAAAGCATAACTATTACGGCAAAAGAAAGGAAATAGAAAGAAGTTTTCCAGGTCGGATCCCAATCGTGAAGTTTTCCAAAAACCGGCGGACCAAAAGCGGCAATTAAATACCCTACAGACTGCGCCATCCCTGAGATTTTGATCGCATTGGCGCTCGATTTTGTTCTTAACGAAAAAAATAATATCGCAAGACTGAATGACAAACCATTTGATAATCCTATGAATACTGCATTTACATAAATCCATTCTGATTTCAGGAAAGCAAACATTAAGGTGCTTATCAGCAGCAAACTGCAGATAAAAACGATCATAGCCTTTTGGTTTTTCATCTTTTGAGCAATTATCGGAGCTCCAAAAGTGACAGGAAGCATCGTAATCTGAATGACAAACAAAACCCAGCCGGAAGACTCAGCATTCATCTGATGATCCGTGAGAAATGCCGGAAGCCAGGCCATAATGCAGTAATAAAATAGTGATTGTAATCCCATGAAAATGCTGATATTCCACGCTTGGGAAGATCTAAACATATTAAAATCTGAACTGCTGATCGACGATTTTACTTCCTGCAATTTATTTTTATTAAAAATCATTTCGATGATGACTACAATTATTGCCAATAATGAAATAACAAGCCATATTCCCAACGAACCTCGCCACCCAAAGCCTGTCCATTTTCCGATGTTGATGCTAAATCCTGATGCTAATGCTGCGCTGATATTCATTGAAACAGCAAAAATCCCTGTCATCAGTCCGATCTGTTTAGGGAAATTATTTTTAACATAGCCTGGCGTTACCACATTTCCGATACAAATTCCTAAGCCGATAAAAACCGAGCCCAAAAATAAGGTTGAAAGAGAACCCATAACTCTTAAAAATAATCCGAAACTTAAAATGATTAATGAATAAAGCAGCAATCTGTTTATGCTCAGCTTATGAGAAAAACGGCTTACTAATACCGAACAGGTGGCAAACATAAAAAGTGGAATAGAGGTAAGCATGCTGATTTGTAAACTACTAAGTCCCAATGTGGTTTTTATATCGCTTAAAACCGGAGAAACAGAAGTAATAGGTGAACGTAAATTACTGGATACCAATATTACAATTAAAATATTTACCAAAAGTAAAATGTAAGAGATATTTGTTTTTGTTTCGTTTTTTGTCATATGTTAAAATTTCTACAGCAAAATTAGTTTTGTAATTTTATTTAAATTTGTCAAAATATTAACTTAAAACGACATTATTTTGAATAATGATAATATAATTGATGAATTAAAAAAGCCCTATTTTGTTTGGTTTGAAGATGATTGGGAGCACGATGATATTCTTCATTCTCATAAAAAAGGACAGCTAGTTTATGTTGAAAGCGGCTTTCAGTATTTAACGATTGAAGAGAAAATTTATCTGCTTCCACAAAATCATGCCGCTTGGATTCCGCCTAATGCAGTGC
>DKLU01000185.1 GCA_002455915.1 Chryseobacterium sp. UBA6632 | reverse complement strand
TACGGTCAGCTTCCCGAGCATTTGGCTTTAGTTCAAAAATATAAACCATTTTTCGAAAAAATGATGGTTCATGATACTGTTTACAATTAAAATAAAAAAATTAAATTTATAATGAAAAATTTCATTAAAGGCTTCAGCCTAGTTTTAGCATTAAGCACCGTAGGTTTTATGAACGGACAAAACAAAGACCATAAAAAAGTAAGCGTAAAAGTAGAAGAATCTACCGAATTTATTCCGGCGGTTAGATTAATCAATAATCCTGACGGTTCATGTGCCTTCGAAAAAGGTAAAATTCCGACTTTGAAACACATGAACACCACCACTTTCTGGATGAGCAATAAAACAGAAGAATGGGAAAAGAATGCTCACCCTGCACCGAGAAGGCAGTATGTAATTACCATTAAAGGAAATATTAAATTTAAAGTAACAGACGGTTCTACGTTTATGATCAAGCCGGGAACTGTTCTTTTAGCTGAAGATCTTAAAGGAAAAGGGCACAGCTGGGATATGGTGAAAAGCAAAGAATGGGAAAGATTATACATCCCGATTGCTGAAGATGCCGATGATTTCTTTATTGCAGATAAAGACTAGTCTGAACACAATCATTTTAAGTGTTTTATATAAATTTCGTACAAGGGAAAAAGCAGTCGGTTTTGGCTGCTTTTTTTATGTTTGAACCGAATTATTCCACGTATTCATTGATTTTACTTCTGACCTCCGAAAGATCGCCCATGATTCTGGCGACAATTTTTCCGTTTTCATCAATTAAAAGATGCAATGGATAGCCAGTGGCATTGAGTTTTTTCTGAAAGTCTTTATTCATATCAAAAAAATTGAACCATGTAGCATTATTTTTCTGAAGAATTGCTTGGGCTAATTTCATTCTTTCAGGCTTTTGTTCATCCGTAACCGTGATGAATTGCACTCCTTTGTCTTTAAATTCATGATAGAGATTCACAATTTCAGGCATTCCTTTTACGCAAGGTGCACAGGAAGTTGCCCAATAATCAATAAAAGTAAGTTTATGATTTTTAAAATCTTGAGCCGTTAATTTATTATTCTTATTAAAATAAATGTCAGGAATTTTATTTCCCGTTAATGTTTTTTTCTCAGTTAAAAGTTTGTTTTCCAGTTTTTTGTATAAAGTATTCTTTTTTATAAAAGGTGAAAATAATTTCATGTTTTCCAGATATTCAGGATGATAATTGTACAAAGTATAATCATTTACAATTTCCCACAACGCAGCATAAGAATTTGGATTTTTTTTGATGTATTGACTTAAAATTTTCTGCTTTTCATCAAAGCTGGTCAGGCTATCCATTTTTTGTGGATCTGTAGATTTGATATAAACGGAGCTTAATGATTTCTGCAAATTTTTAAAATCCCGATTGGTTGGAGAATCGATATTGATTTCTGTTTGATTCTTGAAAACTGGAAGTTCAATGTCATATTTTCCTTTTTCGAGAAAGAAAATTTTAGAAATAGCAAATGATTTATTTTTCTTATCAAGATAAGTGAAAGCAACCGGCTGAGGATATTCTATAAAACCCTTTATGAGGTTTTCCTTCTGAACTTTTATAGTATATATAGAATGGTCAGACGGAAAAAGAGATGTGTTTTTATTCAGCTGTATTTTGAATGTATATAAATCTCCAAAGCCTTTTCTCGTCATCGGAGCTCCTAAAATCAAGCTGTCGTTTACATAAGAATCTGCAGTTAGATTAATTTCAAAGTTGTTTTGTGAAAGCAAAAAATTCGAAATAAAAATCAATAAAATATAGTTGAGTTTTCTCATAGATCTATTTTCATGGCTAGTGCTAACTTACAAATTTTTTTATGTATTATTTTCTTGATCTTTATGAAAATTATAAGATCGAAAATAAAATCTTTGCGTTATAAAAAAACGAATAAAAATCCGATAATTATTTCGTTTCAATATCCACAATTTTCTTCCCGTTTTCACCCAAATAATGAACAAGTAATTTTTCAAATACCTTATAGCCTTCATCGGCATTGGTGAAAATTAAAATACCCTGTTTGGTTTTTGGTAAAATAAATGTAATGCACTGACTTCCCAAATCGGAACCACCATGAGATAATGCAAATTCGCCATTTCCTAAGTCATAAATTTCAAACCCCAATCCAAAATATTTATTTTCCTTTGTTTTCACCCGCTTTTTGATCATTTCAGAATAAATCTTGGGTCTTAGATTTCCGCCGTCCAAAATGTTGACCAGAAATTTTCCGTAATCTTCTATCGTTGTGTGAAGATCATCGGCGGCATTGGCCGTTGTATTTTTAATGATTTCGTAAGATTTTCCGTTTTTGTCATAACCAATGGCAAACCTCTTTTCATCAGTATTTTGATCCCAAATATAGTTGGTGTCGTTCATTTGTAGAGGTTGAAAAATCAATTCTTTCGCTAATTGATCTAAACTTTTTTTGAACTTTATTTCAAGAGCTTTTCTCAAATATTCCATTCCTTCACCAGAATATTGATATTTTGTTCCCGGTTCAAAATCAAAACTCAGCTTTTTATTCTCTTTCATCCATCGCCAGTTGGGAAGCCCTGTTTGATGGCTCAAAATAATTCTTGTGGTTAGTTTTTTTGCTCTCGGATCGTTGGCAATATCAGGATCCATCCAATAGTTGGAAATAGGTTCATCCAAATTCCATTTTCCGGAATTGACCAACTGTAAAGCAACCATTGCCGTAATGGGCTTACTAAGCGATGCTACATTAAAAATTGTATTGTAAAGTGCTGAAATATTCTCTTTAATTTCGCCGTAGACTTTGATCTGTTTAAGCTTTCCATTTTCGATTATTCCGAGTCCAAGCGTGCGAATATGATTTTCCTTTACCCAATTTTCAATCGCAGGATCATTATCAAAAATCTCTGTTTGAGCTTTAATTTTAAAAGTGAAAAGAAAGAAGAATGGAAGCAAGAAATACAATGTTTTTGTCATAGTTTTTAATTTTCGACAAAGGTTGAATTTTCTGGTTTTACTACAAAAAAATGAACCCGACAAAAACCCGACAATCACAAATCGTCATTATATCATGTTGAAATTCATTTTGTAATGTAATTTTTGTTTTCGGTCGATTTCAATAGCATTTCTAATAATCATGAATACATTAGACAAAACAATAACGATCAAAATACCTAAAGTATAGTTTCCGCGCAACTTTAAAAATATCCAAAGCATGAAAATAATAGGCGCAGAAATCGTCCAGATCATTTGAAGAGTAATGATTTGTTTGG
>DKLU01000181.1 GCA_002455915.1 Chryseobacterium sp. UBA6632 | reverse complement strand
GGAATGAAAAGGGAATCGGGTGAAAATCCTGAGCTGTCCCCGCAACTGTAAATCGCAATCAAAATTTCTACGGAAAACCACTGTGCAAACGGGAAGGTGTGGAAAAGCGAAAGTCAGGAGACCTGCCAAAATCTAACTAAAATAATTGCTTTCGGTGGAAAAGTGAAAAGGTATGAATATAAAAAGATCTTTAGTCCTGCTTTTTTCGTCTTATGGCTGTTTTCTGTTTGGTCAGGAAAAGGTGATAGACACGGTGTATGTTTTTGACAATCAAATGAACAAGGTAAAACTTTTTCATAAAGTACAAACCATTACACCACAAGATATTGAGAAAAATTCTACCAATCTTTCAGAACTTTTACGTTTTCAAACTCCTGTTTACATTAAGGAGAACGGTCGGGGTGCTGTTTCGTCTCCGTCTTTTCGAGGAACTACTGCTCAACAGACTGCTTTTGTATGGAACGGAATCAATATTAATTCCAATTTTTTAGGTCAGGCAGATGTTAATAATATTTCTTTCGGTGGTTTTGATCAGCTTGATGTGAAAGCCGGCGGCGGAAGTGTAATTTATGGAAGCAGTGCCATCGGAGGAAGCATTCACCTTAATAATACGTTGGATTTTAATAAAGGTTTTCATGGTTCTCTTTTTTCTGAGGCGGCATCTTTCGGAACCTTTAATAATCTTTTGAAAGGTTCTTACAGCAATGATAAATTCAGTTTTAAAGTTTCGGGAAACTATTCGGTAAGTGAGAATGATTATGAGGTTGAAGAATCGCAGAATTATATCAACAGAAATGGGGAATACAATAATACCAACTTCAATTTTTCGGCAGCTTATAAAGTAGCTCCGCATCATCAGATTTCGTGGATTTCGGAGTTTTTTAACGGAAATCAGAATTATCCTGTCTTTTTTGAAAGCCAGACTAAAACGAAATATGAAACTCAGAATATACGAAGTTTAATTTCCTGGGACTGGACTCAATCAAAGTTTTCGAATTCCTTCAAAGCAGCTTATACCGAGGAAAATTTTCAGTATTTTTCTGATATTAATAAACCTTATTTCAGCGGAGGAAGCGGGAAAAATTATATTGTAAAAAACGATTTTAACTATTTCATCACTCCCAAATGGAATTTTAACCTTATCTCGGAATTTCAATTAAACAAAGCCGAAGGTCTTAAACAATCTCAACTTGGAGATGTGAGCAGAAATGTAGGCTCTTTTGCCGCTTTGATTCGTTATTTCACCACAAAAGACCTGAGATTTGAAGCCGGAATTAAAAAAGATTTTGTGGAAGATATCAGTTCACCCCTCCTTTTTTCTTTTTCAGGAAAATGGAATGCTGCGTCGTGGTATCATGTAAATTTAGATTTTTCAAGAAATTTCCGGTACCCTTCATTTAATGATCTTTATTGGCAACCCGGAGGAAATCTTAACCTGAAGCCAGAGACTTCTTATCAGGCAGAATGGGGAAATCAATTTAAAATAGCTAATGTAAAACTGTCTTTAACGCCATATTATATAAGAGTTTATGATATGATTGTCTGGCAGCAGAACGGAACTCCTTATTATTCTGCGACCAATATTTCGAATGTAAGATCGTACGGAGTTGAAGCCCTATTGGAATATTCAAAAAAAATAGGGAGACATAATTTTCAGTCCAGTTTAGGCTATTCTTACACCAAATCTATTGATCTGGAAAAAGATAAACAGCTGATGTATGTTCCTCTTCATAAATTTTTTGGAAATATTGATTATAAATATGATTTCCTTAGATTGTATGTTCAGGGATTATTTAACGGATTAACCTACACCACAAATGATGCGAAAAAAGAAGCTTCTTTGGATCCTTATTTTGTGATGAATGCAGGAGTTTCCGGAACCTTTCTTAAAAACTATACGATAGGCTTTAAAGTCAATAATATTTTTGATCAGGTTTACTATACGATGCTGTCTTATCCTTTACCTAAAAGAAACTACAGCGTAACTCTAAATATTAATTTTTAAAATAGAAGATATGAACATCAGAAAAATTTTACCTTTTGTATTTGCTTCGGCATTGGTTTTCAACGTTGCGTGTAGCAGTGATAGTGACGAAATTGCCCCCGTAACATACGAAAACGGAATTCTTATCAGTGATGAAGGAGGGTTCAGCACACCTACTTCTAATGTATCATTTGTAAGTAATGATCTTGGAAAAGTTTATACTAAAATTTATTCTACCAATAACAGTAATGAAAGCTTAGGTAATGTGTTGCAAAGCATCGGTTTCAGTGGAGATAAAGCATACTTAGTTTCAAACGTTCCGAATAAAATTGATATTGTTAACAGATATACGTTTAAAAAACAAACTACTGTAACCAGTAATCTTGACAATCCAAGATATATTGCATTTTCAGGAAATCAATACTACGTTACTAACAATAACTTCTACGATGTGATGAAAATGAATGTGTACAATACCGCTGATAACTCTTTTGTTAAAAGCATCGACTTTCCTCGTTCTGCAGAAAAAATTGTAGAAGCGGGCGGAAATATTATTGTTCAGACTGATGGTGTTACCTACGAGACTACTGCTCCTTATGGTGAATTGCCAACTGGTTATACAATTACAGTTATTTCTTCTTCAAATAACATTGATAAAGTGATCACTCTTCCCTCTAATGGAATTATCCGTGATTTGATTTCTTACAATGGAAAACCATATGTATTGGCTTCAGACAACACCAATTCTTATATTTATGAGTTGAATACTTCTGCGGGAACTTATCAAACAACCACGCTTACAGCTATTCCTCAAGCACAAAAATTAAGAATTACTGACAATAAAATCTACTTTACCACATCAGGTAACAAAATCTATACGATGAATTTTGGATCTACCACAGTTCCAACAGCTCCATTAGCTACGTCTACAGGAAACCTGTATGGCTTTAATGTTATAGACGGAAGAATTTATGTTTCGGATGCTAATTATTCAGGAGACAGCAAAGTAAATGTATATGATGCTACCTCTGGCGCATTATTAAAAACTTTCGCTACAGGTATTGCTACGAATGGTTTTTATAAGAACTAAGAAGGCAATCTAGCTTAAAAGAAGATTTAATCTTAAAGATTAAAAAC
>DKLU01000326.1 GCA_002455915.1 Chryseobacterium sp. UBA6632 | reverse complement strand
CGTAAAAGATAAAACACTTTCCATCAAAGAAAAACGCGGAACAAAAGGCGTTGATTTTTATAATGTAACGATTTATTCAAAATATAATCTTGAGAAAGTAGCGATTTCTGATTCTGTAGAAATGAATATTTCGAGCGAAATTAAGACCGATAATTTTAGGCTTAATTTAAAAAATAACGCTACATTTATGGGTTCGGTAAATACAAGAAGGGCAGAAGTTGAAATGCTGAACCGAAGCAGAGCCAACTTTTTAGGGCAAACAAAAGATGCCGTAATAAAGATCTCTGATACAGCAAGTTTGATCTCTCCTTATTGGAAAATCGAAAACCTGAAAATTGATTCTAAAAATGGAAATTATGCGGAAGTAAACGTAAAAGATTCATTAAAAGGACATATTCAGAATACGGCGAAATTTATTTACTATAATGACCCGATTCGTGCTTTTAAAATTGATAAAGATACACGAGTAGAGAATAAAAAACTGGATTAAGTATTGGAGGAGAAAAAATATACAGCGAGTAGCATTCAGACGTTAGAAGGAATGGAGCATGTAAGGCTTCGTCCCCAAATGTATTTTGAAGATTGTTTTCTTGAAAATAATTTAAACTCTCTTGTATTTGGATCTTTATGTCCTGCAATTGACGAATATTTTGATAATATTTGTGATGAAATTTTCGTTTATGTTGACAAAAATTCATTAAAAATAAAATATAATGCAGGAATGTCTTTAGAAAAATCTTGGGATTTAACTAAAGCTGAATGTATTATGACAAAAATAGGAGCTTGTAGCAACGAAAAAAAACATTTGAAAGTTGGCGATGAATTCTGTCGAGTGGGAATGGCAATAATTAATGCAGTTTCAGAAAAATGTGAATTAAAAACAATTTGGAATAAACAAAAAGGTCATTTTATTTTTGAAAAAGGAAAAACAATTTTTAGAGAAATTTCAGAAATAGAAATTTTCGAAGATTCAACAACAATAAGTTTTGAAATTGACAAAGAAGTTTTTGGAAAATCAATATTTGAATTAAATGATTTACAATTGAAAATAAATTCATTGAAAGACAAATTACCCAATTTGCAGATTAAGCTTAATACATAAAAATATTTTGTCATTCTGAACGAAACAAAGTGGAGGGAAGAATCTCTTTAAAATAGATTTCTTCTTCGTCGAAATGACAAATACAATAACAATAAATTAAAACTATAAAAGAACAAAATAGACACATATGACAACATTAGAAAAAGCGAAGCTTTGGTTAAGTGACACATTTGATAAGGAAACAAGAGATGCGGTTCAATTGTTAATTGATGGAAATTCTCCCGATTTGGAAGACTCTTTTTATAGAGAATTGGAGTTCGGAACAGGAGGAATGAGAGGAATTATGGGTGTCGGAACCAATCGTTTAAATAAATATACGTTAGGTCAAGCAACACAGGGACTTGCGAATTATATGTTAAAGCAATTTCAAGGTGAAGAAATCAGTGTAGCGATTGCTTATGACGTTAGAAATAATTCAAGAGAATTCGGAAAATTGGTGGCTGATGTTTTGACGGCAAACGGAATTAAAGTATTGCTTTTCAAGGATCACAGACCGACTCCGGAATTATCTTTCACGGTTCGTGACAAAAAATGTAACGGAGGAATTGTGTTGACAGCTTCTCACAATCCGCCTGAGTACAACGGTTACAAAGTATATTGGAATGACGGAGCGCAAATTGTTCCGCCACATGATGAAGCGATCATTAATGAAGTGTATTCTACAAAATTTGAAGATATCAAATTCGACGGAAATGATGATTTAATTGAATGGATCGGAGAGGAGCAGGATGAAGTTTATATCGATGCTTGTATCGAAAACTCTACGTATCAGAATGTTGGAAAAGAAAATTTAAATATCGTTTTCACATCAATTCACGGAACAACGTATACAACAGTTCCTCAAGCCCTTAAAAAAGCTGGTTTCAAGAAAATCGATTTGGTTACGGAACAAATGATTCCTAGCGGAAATTTCCCAACTGTTGATTCTCCGAATCCGGAAGAACCTGCAGCGTTGGAAATGGCGATGGATTTGGCAAAAATTACCAATGCAGACATCGTTATCGGAACCGATCCGGATGGTGACAGATTAGGAATTGCTGTAAGAAATTTAGATGGAGAAATTCAATTATTGAATGGAAATCAGACAAATACAATTCTTACGTATTATATTTTAAATGAATGGAGAAAGCAAGAGAGAATCACAGGAAAAGAATTCATTGGTTCTACGATTGTAACTTCAGATATTTTCTTTGATATTGCTCAGAAATTCGGGGTTGACTGTAAAGTTGGCTTAACAGGTTTCAAATGGATCGGAAAAATGATCCGTGATTTTGAAGGACAGGAAAAATTCGTTTGTGGTGGTGAAGAAAGTTTCGGATTCATGACGGGAGATTTCGTTCGTGATAAAGATTCTTGCGGAAGTATCATTCTTGCTTGTGAAATTGCAGCTTGGTGTAAAGCAAATGGAAGAACCATGTATCAATATATGATCGAAATTTATCAGGAAACCGGAATGTATTACGAAGGTTTGGTGAATTTGGTGAGAAAAGGCAGAGACGGAGCGGAAGAAATTCAGAATATGATGAAGAATTTCCGTGAAAATCCTCCAAAAGAATTGGCGGGTTCATTGGTTGAAGAAGTGAAGGATTTCAAAGAACAAACCAATTTTGTTGTTTCTAAGAATGAAAAATTAGTAATGAACGACATTCCAAAATCGAATGTATTGATTTATTACACTCAGGACGGAACGAAAGTTTGTGTAAGGCCTTCAGGTACAGAACCAAAAATCAAATTCTATATTTCTGTAAAAGATTCAATTACTTCTGAAGCAGATTTCAGAGATAAATTAAAATCTTTGGATGAGAAAATTAATCAAGTTAAAAACGACTTACAATTAACTTAGAATAAATGTAACAATGTACCAGTCTAGTAATATACCAATATTGTTAAACTGGTACCTTGTTAAATTCTTACATTAAAATAATTAAATAAAAATAAAAGTGAAAGTTTCAAAATTAGCGGCGAACCTGATTGGTTCTGAAATTGTAAAAATTGGTAACGAAGTAAATGATTTAAAGGCAAAAGGAGCGGAGATTGCTAATCTTACGATTGGTGATTTAAATTCTAATATTTATCCGATTCCTGCAAAATTGAAGGAGGAAATTCAGAAGGCTTATCAGAATAATCTGACTAATTATCCGCCTGCTAACGGACTTTTATCTTTAAGAAAAGAGGTTTCTAAAGACCTTAAAACAAGATGGAATTTAGATTATTCTCCAAATGATATTTTGATCACGGCGGGTTCAAGACCATTGATCTATGCGGTTTATAAAACAATCGTTGACGAAGGTGATAAAGTAGTTTATCCAACACCTTCTTGGAACAACAATCACTATGCTTACCTTACTTCGGCTGATGCAATTGAAGTAAAAACAACACCGGAAAACAATTTCCTTCCAACTGCGGATGATTTAAGACCTCATTTGTCAGGAGCGGTTTTAGTAGCGCTTTGTTCGCCTTTGAATCCAACAGGAACTATGTTCACTAAAGAGCAACTTTCTGAGATTTGTGAATTAATTTTAGAGGAAAACCAGAAAAGAGGTGAAGATGAAAAACCTTTATACTTAATGTATGACCAAATTTATTCTAACCTTACTTTTGGAGCAGAGCACGTCGATCCGGTGTCTCTTTTCCCAGAAATGAGAGAATATACAATTTATATCGACGGTATCTCAAAATGCCTTGCTGCGACAGGAGTTCGTGTAGGCTGGGGATTCGGTCCTTCTCATATTTTGGATAAAATGAAGGCTCTTCTTACGCACGTTGGAGCTTGGGCACCAAAACCAGAGCAGGAAGCGACTGCAAAATATTACGAAAATCCGGAGGAAGTAAACGCTTTCGTGGAAGATTTCAAAAATAAATTAGAAGCTAGCTTGAAAGTTCTTCACAGTGGGATTCAGGATTTAAAAGGAAAAGGTCTTGCAGTTGACAGTATCGAACCGATGGGAGCTCTTTACCTTACCATTAAATTAGATTATATCGGAAAAACTAAACCGGATGGTTCTGTTATTGAAAATTCTTCTGATTTGGTATTTTATTTAATCAATGAAGCGGGTGTTGCTTTGGTTCCTTTCTCAGCGTTCGGAGAAGAAAAATCTGAGCCTTGGTTCAGAGCTTCTGTGGGTGGTTTGGCTACTGAAGAAATTGCTTCAATGATGCCAAAATTGGAGAATGCTTTGAATAATCTTAAATAATTTAACAATATATCAATCTAACAGTGTATCAATACCATGTTACTGATTGTTACATGGATACATTGTTAGATTGTTACATTAATTTATTACTTATGAAAATAATCGCAGTCATTCCCGCACGTTACGAAGCAAGCCGTTTTCCGGCTAAATTAATGCAGATGTTAGGCGAAAAAACAGTTATCACAACAACCTATCAAAATGTTGTGGAAACAGGTTTATTCGAAGAAGTTTTTGTGGCGACAGATTCAGAAATTATTTTTGATGAAATTGTAAAAAATGGCGGAAAAGCAGTGATGACTGGTCAACATGAAACTGGAAGCGATCGAATTGCAGAAGCCGTACAAAATATTGATTGTGATATTGTTATAAACGTTCAGGGGGACGAACCATTTTTAAAATTAGAACCTTTAAAACAGCTTATTGAAGTTTTTCATAACGATGAAAACCAAGAAATTTCTTTAGCTTCACTAAAAATAAAACTGACTGAAAAGGAAGAAGTTGAAAACCCTAATAACGTAAAAGTAATTACGGATAATAATGGTTTTGCTTTATATTTCAGTCGTTCTGTGATTCCTTTTCATAGAGAAATTTCTTTTGATGTTGAATATTTTAAACATATCGGAGTTTACGCTTTCAGAAAACATGCTTTAATTCAGTTTTCAAAATTGGAAATGAAACCTTTGGAAATTTCAGAAAAAATAGAATGCATCCGGTATCTGGAATATGGCATGAAAATCAAGCTGATAGAAACCAATTTCATCGGAGTAGGTATCGATACCCCAGAAGATTTAGAAAAAGCAAGGAAATTAATTTAAAATTTTTTAATTAAATATTTTGAAAATATGATGCTAACTTGTATTTTCAAATTACTGCATTTCCAAATTTTCAAATTAAAAAAGTTATATTTGAATTTATAAATAAAATTAATGAAGAAGTTACTTTTAGTTTTCGTCCTGATATTTTCTCAAACAATTTTTGCGCAGACTGCAAAAGAAATCATAGATAAAAACATCGAATTATCGGGAGGATTAACCAATTGGAAGTTATTGAATTCAGTATTGCTGCAAGGAAAAGTAATTTTGGGAGTTAAAGACGAATATCCTATTAAAATATATCAGCAACGTCCGAATCTTACAAAAACTGTAATCACCATCGGCGGAAAAGATACTGCAATTGAAGGCTACGACGGAACGAAAGGATATGCAATGAACTATGCAACCAATAAACTTCAGGAATATGCTGAATATATCCCGGAAAGTTTTGATAATGACTTTATTGATTGGGAAAATAAAGGTTTTGAAGCTAAATATTTAGGAAAGGAAAAAGTAGGAGATATCTACTGTCATAAGGTTGAATTAACGAAAAATGTAAACAAAAACATGTACTATTTTGATACGAAAACGTATATGCTTTTGAAGGAAGTTAAAAAAGAAGAAACTCTGATTTATTCTGATTATAAAAAAGTAGGGAATTTATCCATGCCTTTCAGAATAGAATCTTCAAGTCCTAAAAAAGATGGCGATTATGTAATGCTTTTGAATAAAGTAGATATCAATAAAGTGTTTCCAACGAATATTTTTAAATTTTAATTGAATAATTGCAGAAAATCTGCTTCTAAATAATCTTAAAAATGAAAAAGATTTTTTTACTGATGCTTTCATTTGTAGCGTTTTTACAAAGTTGCATGAATCAGAAAAGTGAAGTTTCTAAAGCTAAAACCAACGAACTTATGGGAAAATCAATATACGATTTCAAAGTGGAAAGCCTTGACGGTAAGGAAATTAACTTTGCAGATTTTAAAGGAAAGAAAATTCTTATTGTAAACACAGCGTCAGAATGTGGATTTACTCCGCAATATGCTGATCTTGAAAAGGTTTCTGAAGAGTATAAAGATAAAGTGGTTGTAGTAGGTTTCCCTGCCAACAATTTTGGAGGTCAGGAACCAGGAACAAATACCGAAATCGGAGCTTTCTGCCAAAAGAATTATGGCGTAACATTCCCTTTGGCTGCTAAAGTTTCTGTGAAAGGAGATGATACTGCGCCGATATTTAAATATTTAACTGAAAAAGATTTAAACGGAGTAAAAAATACAACCATCCTTTGGAATTTTACAAAATTTTTAGTTGATGAAAACGGAAAACTAATCGATTCTTTTGTAAGCACAACGAAGCCTACGAGTGACGCGATTACAAAGTATTTTAAATAAAAATAAAAAAATAATGACGCTTCGACAGGCTCAGCGACCCATCGCTACAACTATTCTTTTAAAAAGAAGTTAATATTAGAAATGTCACGCTGAGCTTGTCGAAGCGTTTATTCCTATTTCAGACTAAAATTATTCATTACTTTTCTCTGCGAAACAAAAAATATTTCCCAGTTTAATACTGGAATATCCATTGCTTTTTATCTTTGAAGAATTAATCATTGCTTTGGCTAAAACATCAGTTGGTAAAGGTTTTTGACTTTCCAATAAGCCTAATTTATTCGCAAATTTTATAATTCGGCTTCCCAAAACTTCTCCGGTTCTGTCGGAATCTTTTCTTTCCAGCATTCCAGGTTTAAAAATGGTTATTTTGTTGAAATGTAACTGTTTTACAGCTTCTTCCAATTCGCCTTTCATTTTAGAATAGAAAATTTTAGACTTTGGATTCGCCCCATACGCGGAGACCAAAATATAATCTTCCACTTCATTTTCTTTGGCAGCTTTTGCAAATTCGTATTGATAATCGTAATCGACCTTTCTTTGAGCTTCTTTGCTTCCCGCAGTTTTCAAAGTTGTTCCGAGGCATGAGAAAGCAACATCACCTTTTACTCTATCTTTCCACTCGTCAGGATTTTCAAAATTTACGATATGAGTTTTTAATTTATCATTTTGAATATCAATAGGTTTTCGTACAAAAATATGAACCTCCTCAAAATCTTTATCATTAAGTAACTGACTGACCAAATCTTTTCCTGTAGCGCCTGTAGCACCTATAACGAGAGCTTTCATATTATTTTTGATTTATGTTGATGATGTTTTCCTTCTTAAATTTACTAAATTTGGCGTAAATTTTAATATTTAAATTTAAGTATTGAAAAGATGCTTCGGCTTTGCTCAGCATGACATCGCTACAAATTAACTTCTAAAGCGTGAAGCTTATTATAAAATTAGTATTAGAAATGTCATGCTGAGCCTGTCGAAGCATCTGTAAATAATAAAAATTACTCATTACCCATTATTTATTACTTATAAAACCATGGATGCCAACGAAATTTTAGATTATTGCCTTGCGAAAAAAGGAGTTACAGAAAGTTTTCCTTTTGATAATGAAACATTGGTGATGAAAGTGGGAACCAAAATGTTCTTGCTGATGGCTCTTGAAAAACAACCTTTAAGTATCAATGTAAAAACAGATCCGGAATGGAGTGCAGAGCTTCGTGAGCAATATCCACAGATTACAGGAGCATTTCACATGAATAAAACACATTGGAATTCGGTAATGGCAGATGGTTTAAAAAGAGATTTGATATTTAAATTAATCGACCAGTCGTATGAATTGGTATTTAAATCATTAACTAAGAAGGCTAAAGAGGAGATTTTAAGTTCTTAAAACTGAAACTCTTCAGTTAATCTTTTATCTTCATCCAACCTTTCAATTAATTTTTCCAGCCCCTCGAATTTTATTTCGTCGTGAAGGAAATCTCTGAACTTTACAGTAATTTTTTCGTCGTAAATATCTCCTTCAAAATCGAGAATGTAAACTTCGACAGTTAGCTTTTCTCCGTTTACGGTCGGGTTGGTTCCAACGCTTAGCATTCCTTTATATTGTTGACCTTTTACGAAAACTTCAACAATATAAGCGCCTTTTTTAGGTAAAAGTTTAATGGTTTCTGTTTCGATATTAGCGGTAGGATAACCAATCGTTCTTCCGATTTTTTTGCCATGAACAATGGTTCCGGAAACAGAGTAGGAGTAGCCCAACATTTCATTGGCTTCTTTTATGTTTCCTGCTAAAAGAGCATTGCGAACTTTTGTGGAACTGATATTATTTTCATGAATATTGATGGCTTCCATTTGTTCGACTTCAAAATCCAATTCCTTTGAAAGTTTTTGAAGCAATTCAAAGTTTCCGCTTTTATTTTTTCCGAAAGAATGGTCATAACCGATAATTAAATATTTAACATTTAGCTTATCAATTAAAATCTGGCGAACAAATTCTTCTCCGGTAAGATTTCTGAATTCTTCATCGAACTCTTTTAAGAATAGATTGTCGATGCCGTATTTTTCCATCAAAAATTTCTTCTCTTCCAGCGTATTAAGAAGTTTCAGATTTTCATTGGGATTGAAAACGAATCTCGGATGTGGCCAGAAAGTAAGCACAGCAGTCTCCAAATGGTTTTCAGAACCAATGTTTAATAATTCATCTATAATACTTTTATGACCAAGATGTACCCCGTCGAACATTCCTAAAGACAATGCTAAAGGCTTCTGAGAAGAGTAATCTGTAAAATTCCTGAAAGCTTTCAAAACGGAAAAAAATTTGACTGCAAATATAAAGCCTTTAAAATTATCTGGTATTATATAATAAGAGTTATTTTCAATAGTGCTGATTTAATTCAGTTTTAGAGTCAACGAATAAAAAAAAAATGAAAAATATTTTTAGTTAAATATTTTAAAAAACTGTTTATTATAAAGAGATATTTTAATGGATCGAGAAAATTACTTTTCTCAAATTTTCATCTGCATCCTTCCTATTTGTTCATCCATCAAAGTATCTTTACAATTGGAGTTTTTGCGAAATTTAACAGGAATTTCATGAATTTTTATCTTAACTAAAAAATATTTAAATTGAATTTTAATCACTAAATGTTTTTATTGTTTGGTGAATTTTCAAAAATTAAAATCTTAATGTAAAACATCTTTGCTTTATTATTCTAATTGTATTTAAATTCATAATCCTTTTTCGAGGAGAAAAAGCATGATAAAAATCTTTTTTTTACCAATTGCGGGTTTATGAAGAATCATTATATTTGCACCAAGAAAAAATTTAGCAATGGCAAACCAAATTAAAGGAAAAATTTCTCAAATTATTGGTCCGGTAATCGACGTAGTTTTTAATGATGTGGAGGCAGTTCCAAGCATTTATGACGCGTTGGAGATTACGAAAGAAAACGGTGAAAAAGTAGTCTTAGAGGTAGAACAACATATTGGCGAAGATACAGTAAGATGTATCGCAATGGATGCAACTGATGGTCTTAAAAGAGGTCAGGATGTCATCGGGTACGGAAATCCTATTACAATGCCAATTGGTGAAGCTGTAAACGGAAGACTTTTCAACGTTGTTGGGGATGCTATCGACGGAATTCAGGAAATTTCTAAGGAAGGTGGTCTTCCAATTCACAGACCAGCTCCAAAATTTGATCAACTTTCAACTTCTGCAGAAGTTTTATTTACAGGTATTAAAGTAATCGACTTAGTTGAGCCTTACGCAAAAGGGGGTAAAATTGGTTTGTTCGGTGGTGCCGGTGTAGGTAAAACAGTATTGATCCAGGAGTTGATTAACAATATTGCAAAAGGACACGGAGGTCTTTCGGTTTTTGCCGGAGTAGGTGAAAGAACGAGAGAAGGAAATGACCTTTTGAGAGAGATGCTAGAATCAGGTATCATTAAGTATGGTGATGATTTCATGCACTCTATGGAAAACGGAGGTTGGGATCTTTCTAAAGTAGACCTAGAGGCTATGAAAGATTCTAAAGCTGCATTCGTTTTCGGACAGATGAACGAGCCACCTGGAGCAAGAGCGAGAGTAGCACTTTCTGGTCTTACATTAGCTGAGTATTACAGAGATGGAGGTGAAAGCGGACAAGGTAGAGACGTACTTTTCTTCGTAGACAACATCTTCCGTTTTACACAGGCTGGTTCTGAGGTATCTGCACTTCTTGGTCGTATGCCATCTGCAGT
>DKLU01000500.1:11947-12296 GCA_002455915.1 Chryseobacterium sp. UBA6632 | reverse complement strand
ATAAAGGTTCGTTGTGAGTTACCGGAGTATGAATGATATCGTAATATACATTCGGGTTAGATGAATTTGGGATAATTCTGTACGTGAATTTTCCATTATTCAATTCTAAAATCTGAACGTCTCTTGTAAAAATTACAGATCCATCATCATTTTTAGCCACAATAGTTCTTGTTTTCCCATCTGGAGAAATAGCCCAGTCGCCTTTATTTCTTAACACATTATTTAAACCATAAATGGCATACGTTCCATTCGCTCTGAAATAAGCATAGCCTACATAACCAGATACATTGGCATTATCCAAAGCCACGTTATTTCCCTGATTATCCTTTGCACCCGTAGTTTCCCAAGG